>JAADGX010000015.1:0-4641 GCA_013152135.1 Chlorobiota bacterium | reverse complement strand
GATGGCGTTGGCTCAGGGAAAACGCTTGTCGATTGCATCCGCTTTGCGCGTGATAACGGCGTGCGTGTGTTTCCGGTTGCCTTTCCAGGTGATATCCGGATCGACACGCTTAACGCTATCGCGAGCGCGACCGGTGGGAGAGTTCTCTTCAGTCCCGGTGCGGCGGACATGGATTCATTGTACAACGAAATGATCGCCAGGCGATGCCGAGTGGAATATCAAAGTTCCTGTGCCGACGGGACGTTGAGAAAGGTGGAAATGATGATCGGGAAACCGGAACAGCTGGGGGAGTGCGATGGTGTCGGAAAAGATTCCGCCTGGTTTTATGCGCGCACGAAACGCAGGCCGGATATTGTGATAATGCCGGACTCCCTGACGCTCGATCAAAGTGGAAACGGGTTGCGTCCGAATCCATTTACTGTTTCATATCGGATACACAACGACAGGTGCGAGGCGTACTTCATCTATCGAAGCATTTTGACTCTCGTGGACGCTGATACCGGTGGCGTGTGGATTGACTCCCCGGTGCGGGATATCGCGGTGCCACTTGAGAATAACGATTCACTGGTGATCTCATGGAAAGTGACGGTCAAACCCGAGGCTCACGATCGTATACGAACTTTTGCCGTGAAGACTGAAACGAGCAACGGTATTCTTGAAGCAAGGGACTCGGTGTTCATTCCCGCAGTGCTGGTTACAGGAATCAGGATGAATTCGCAAGCGCGTTCGTTCTTCGTGGGCGACGTTTTTCCAAACCCGGTGACCGCAGGCACGAATCACAAGGAATATCTTTTTCGAGTTCCGGTTTCAGTCAACAAGGAAACGCGGATCGGTCTTTCCCTAATTAATATGATGGGTAAGGAGGTATTTACCGGGGATCCGGAATATTACGTCCCTGGTGATTATGTCATTTCAGTGCCGGTAATTGCATTGAGGAAGGGCGTGTACGTTGTGATCCTCCGGACTCCGGTGAAAACGTTTTTCCGGAAGGTGCTTGTACGGTAGGTGTGAAAAGACTGATGGGAGCCAAGTGTTTACATTGATCAAGAGATTCTGTAGTTTATTTGACACATGGGGAAAAATACACAGGCATAGGGTGCGCTGTAATCTTCATTGTTAAAGGCTTAATTGGTAATAACTAGTTCTGATGATCCGAAGGGTCTCGCGTGGGGGAGATGCGCACGAGGCAATGACCGTTATTGTAACGAGCCTGTGTTAGATTATCCTGAGGACAGATTTACGAAGCCTTCCTTTCCTTCCGTGGAGATGAATCATGGGTGATAATGTATTCCTTGTCCGGAGTCTTCGGCGAATATCCGCGTTGTTGGTTGCTTTCCTGGTTATGCAAGCGGTCAGTATTGCTCAACCACGGCTCAATTTCAAACGCATAGATGCCTTCACCTTTCCGGACATCACGCTTTACGTAAACGTAAAGTGCAACGGGCAATCCCGGCTTGACATGAAAAAAGAAAATTTCACCGTCAAGGAAAACGGGAAGATCATCACTGACTTCAAGGTCATCTGTCCTGATCCACTCGTACACTGTTGCATTTCCGTGGCCCTTGTTATAGACAAAAGCTTGAGCATGCAGGGTAACAAGATACAGAGAGCGAAACAAGCAGCGAAGGCATTTGTCGATATGATGGACGGAGTTTGTGACGAAGCAACCCTGGTGAGTTTTGGCGGCGACGTTGTCGTGGACGTGTTCATGACTACCGACAAAGCCTTGTTGAAAAAAGGGATCGATGGATTGGTGTTGAACTTCGGAACCCTGCTGTGGGATGGAACCTATGCCGGAATCTCCGAACTGGTCAACAACGGAGTGAACGAATGCCGAGCCGTTATTCTGCTCACTGATGGACGTCCATACGGAGCCCAGCAATACAGCCTCGCCGATTGTATTGCGCTTGCACAGGCCAATAAGATACGGGTCTTCACCATCGGCCTCGGCAACAATGTGAACGAGCCGCCGTTACAGCAACTTGCCCGGGAGACGGGCGGTGCGTATTACTACTCTCCATCGGGTGACGACCTCGTGGATATCTACAAGGAAATCAGCACCATTATTTCCCAGCATTTCCAGGAATGTGAAATCCAATACAAGTCAACCTGTCCGGATGGTTCGACGCGCACTGTGGAAATAACCGTCGGATCGCCTGCGCCGCTCCAGGCTAATCCACCTCTCGGCTACACTCCGTGCCCGGGAACCGACACGAAGGTCAAGATATACAAGGCGCCCTACGATCCCTCCCAGTTCGAGGATATTGACATTAAACTTGGTGAGGAAACCGTGACTGGCGGGGGCACGGGTGAAGTTCCGCTTATCCTCGACAGTTTCATTGACGACGTGTTTAACGAGGGAACGTTTACGATTCTTTTTGACGACGCGTGTTCGAAATTCAAACGGATTACGACGAAGGATTATTTGCTTGATGGCGTGCTCATTTCCTGGAAGCCGGTCGTCGGCGGGATCGAATTCACACTGGAATCGTCGAAACGCATCACCGGTCAGGGGATCCTGGCCATGTTGACGTTCGATGTCAGCGACCCGGCGTGGCCGGTCCCTGGCGACATCTGTTGCGATTTGGTTATTTCCACCTGGAAGTTCGAGGCGGGATGTCTGAATCCCGTTCTCCATCCCGGAAAGATTTGCATCGAGGCAAGAAAGCCGGATGTAACCTGTTACCTGGAGATACCGGACCAGTTGGATTGGGACCGGTTTGCTAAGGATTATAATCCGAATCCGTTTATCGTGCAAGTGCAATTGACCAATGTCGGCAACCGTGACGCCAAGAACGGCCGCGCCAAGATCACCATCGACCAGAAAGACTTCACCCTTGTAAGTCCGCAAGTGGATGCACAGCCGACGACGCCGGTCGATCTCAAGGAAGGGGGAACAGGTTCAGCGCGATGGTCGATGCGCGCTTTGAGGCGGGTGGACGGTGATTCCGTCGAAGTTTGCATCACGGTTGAATTTGATAATTACGGTCCCGTTAAATGCTGTCGCAAAATTTGGATTCCGCCAACGGAACCCATTCTTGGCTGCAAGATTACCGCACCGCGGATACGGGCCAACAAACAAACGCTCAAGTACGAGCCCATGCCGTTTACGGTTACCGTCGAGGTGGAAAACACGGGAGGTCTTCCCACGGATACGTGTTATGCGACCATTATTCTGGAGCCGGATTTGGAACTTGCCCGGAAACCCGGGAATACGCAGATCAAGAACGTCATTCCGTATTTCCTGGGACCAAATCAGAAGGGAACGGTCAGTTGGGAAGTAGTGCATCCCATCACCATGGAGATGAAACAGTACAACCTCAAGGTGAGTGTCCGGGCCAGCAACGCGGATTCGGTTTTCTGTGAAACGCCGCTCATCATTCCCCAGATGGAGGGACCGAGGTTGACTTGCCAGGTGGAGATGATTGATTCGATGTCGTACGATGAACCGAATGACCTTTATAGACCGAATCCGTTTAAAGCAACGGTCAGCGTGGTAAACGCGGGAACACTTTCCGCGGACAGTGTGCGGGCTCGTATCATATTGCCGCCGGATTTTGTTCTCGACCCGCCGTCGCAAGCCGATACGCTGTTTTTCAATCCCATGAAGATCGATAGCTGGAAGCCGGGCGATCCGAGAAGCGAATTGTCATGGACGGTTCGGTATTTGAAAAAGCTGGCCCAAGCGAAATGCTTCCCCATCGAGTTTGAAATCCTCGCCATAAACCCGGTGGGCATGCCTGTCGACCCGGTCTATTGCGAAAGGGAGATCTGCATCCCCAAGGCGGGGGAACCGAAGGTCAAGTGCCTGCTTGTCGCGCCGGATTCCATCGTATTGAATCCTTCAGGGACCGGTCTTATGCCGAACCCCTTCGATATCAAGTATATCATTTGGAACGAGGGGCGGCAGGCTTCGATCATCTCCCATGCCCAGTTGATGTTCCCGTTTAACCAGGGGATCAGCATCCAGGCACCTGCCAGCGGAGCGATCATGACGTTGAATAAAACACTGGACCCCGGAGACACGCTGGTGTTAACGTGGACGATTTTCGTGAATAATTCCAAGGTATCGAGATCCCCGAATTTCCGCGTGTTCGCGTATACATTGGATGGCCGGGATGTCCTGTGCGAAAAGAACATCCCGATTGATCCAATTAAGGTTGACCTGATCTGTCGTGCCGAGGGGCCTGATACGCTTCGATTCAATCGCCTCACCACTTCGTACATCCCGAATCCTTTCAAAGGCGTTTTTGAATTGGCGAACAACGGGGGGCTCTTTCTTCAGAACGTACAGGCCTGTATTGAATTGCCGCGAGGAATGGAACTTCGAACCACGAATCCCGTTCAGGATACCTGTGTGCTGATCCCCCAGATCGCATCGTTCCGATCCCACACGGTTTCCTGGGATATCGTGTTGACGGATCAGCCTACAGTGGGCATGGTGAAACGGGTTAAAATCCGGTACCGCAGCCCGACACTGGGGCCTGATTGGTTCGAATGCTACTTCGATGTATTCGTCGAACCGAGCGTGGGAGCCGCGTTAAGCTGTGTTCTGGATGCGCCGGATACGATTCGTTTTACGGATACGAATTATCTGCCTGACAGGTTCAATGTGAGCCTCGGGGTTTGGAACGCGGGAAC
>JAADGX010000105.1 GCA_013152135.1 Chlorobiota bacterium | reverse complement strand
GAGGCAAGAGGTGGATGTGAATTAGTAGGTTCGACAGCACTGTATGATAGAGCAATGCTAAATGCTGAATTCTAAATGCTAAATGGTTTTCGAATTAGCGAATATGGTTTGGTGTTGCATCGGAATACAGCCCACGGATTCATCCGTGGGATCGCGTTCACATCGACATGCTGCTGCAACCGTTTCAACGGTTTTAACCCGCAGAGAACGCGAAGAAGGCGCAGAGAAGACGCTATCTGTCCGCCGGAGCTTCAGCGGAAGCGGAAGAACGCAAAAAGAACCTTCAGACGCTCAAACGTTCCACCGCATATACGCATCTACGCTTATACGCACATACGCAAATTCCACCTTGGCTTGAACCAAGCCTCGCTATTTCGTAACTTATTTATTCGACTTTGAGGCCAAGTCCCTCGCAACGTTGCTATGTGCAACCCCGCCAGGTCCGGAAGGAAGCAACGGCCCACATATGAACGTGTGACGGGGGTAAGCTTGGCCTCTTTTTTACGAGAAAAGGCGCGAAATCCGCGCCTTTTCATGTTCGATTCCGCCGATAAAAATCAGGGAATGACGTACGCTTTCAATTCCTGAGTCTCGCCGAAAATCGTGAACGTCTGCAGGTTGAGTATGTTCACGGTGAGGCTTTCCTGCGTGAACGTGACGAGGGCAGAGGGGTTGTCGGCGTAAGCATATGTCACGACGATTTCGTACATGGTGCCCAGTATGTTCAGCGAGATGGTGTTGGTGACCTTGTACGTAATGAGCTCGTTGCCGCCAACCATCACCTTCAGGTCTTTCTCCACGTACGCGCCCTTGATGGAAGCGATAACGGGCACGGTCGCGCCCCCGATGCCGAACACGAGTGTGAGCTGCGTGTTGCCGTCCTTGTCCATGGGAAGATCCCACGTGTATCCCACGCCCTCCGAGAACCGCGCGATCATGTCCCACTTGGGCGAGGGAATGGAAGGCGGTTGATCGACGGGGAACGACATCACGATCTTGTCGACCAGTGTCTTGAGTATGGACGAGGTGAATCCCCAGATAAACACGTCGCTGGTGACGGGGTCGGTGCGAATGAACAGCGTGTCTTTCTTGCCGCTCGCACCGTCCGTCCCGATCCGGTAGAACCAGTCGGTGTACGCGCCGACGGTGGCGCCGCCGCTGCCCCGGAATTCCACCACGTAGTCCCGCTTGGAAGCGACGTCCTTGGAGTTGTCCTCCAAAAGGTCGTACCGGTCATATGTGTATCGCGCTGAGTTCTTGAATGTAAGTTGCACCTTGTGTTCTTCCGGGGGATTTGTTCCGTCGTCGCTGCCGCAGCCGCCCAGGACCAGGCCGCCCAGGACCAGGCCGAGCAGGGGCAGGAGCGCGTTCGTTCGAAGTATCTTCATGGATCCTCCTCGTTAACTGTGAGTCGATGCTTAAAGCGAGAGCTTGGCGATGTTTTCCTTGACGCCGTTGGCGGATTTGTGCAGCGCCGCTTTTTCTTCATCGGTGAGCTGGACTTCCACGACTTCGATGATGCCGTTGCGTCCGAGCTTGACGGGCACGCCCACGTACACGTCGTTCAAGCCGTACTCGCCTTCGAGCCAGGCCGAGCAGGGAAGGATGCGTCGCTTGTTGTTCACGATGGCATCCACCATTTCCACGGCGGCGGCGGAAGGAGCATAGTACGCGCTTCCCGTCTTCAGATGAGCCACGATTTCACCGCCGCCCTTGCGGGTGCGTTCCACGATGGCGTCGATCTTGTCCTGGGACATGAACTGTGCCAGGGGCACGCCCGCGATGGTCGTGTACCGCGGCAGCGGAACCATGGAATCGCCGTGGCCGCCCATCACGATGGCGCTGATGTCGCGCACGGACACGTCGAGGGCTTCGGCGATGAAGGCGCGGTAGCGTGCGGTATCCAGGATGCCCGCCATGCCGAAAACGCGGTGCTTGGGGAATCCGCTGAGCTTGTAGGCCACGTAGGTCATGACATCGAGGGGATTGGCTACCATGATGATGATCGCGTTCGGGGAAAGCGGCGCAGCTTTTTCCACGCAGGACTGCACGATGTTCGTATTGGCCTGGAGGAGATCGTCGCGACTCATCCCCGGCTTGCGCGGCATTCCCGCGGTCATGACGATGATGTCCGAGTCGGCGGTCGGTTCGTAGTCGTTCGTTCCGACGACCTTGACGTCCGTGCCCCCGATCGGTGTTGATTCAAAAATGTCGAGACCTTTTCCCTGAGGTATTCCTTCGATGATGTCAACCAGCACAACTTCCTGTGCGAGTTCCTGGTCGACGATGCGCTGGGTCGTTACTTCCCCAACGTGACCAGCTCCAATAACTGTGATTTTCATGACATGTGCTCCCGAGTAAATTCGAGGTGATTATGAAACAAAAAACGGGATGTCTCAGAGAGCATCCCGCCTGGTAAAGGTCGCTTCAATTTGGATAGACGCTGACCCTGGTTCGTGATTTGCTGTAGTGCTCGAACTTCACTACTCCATCCACCAGTGAAAACAGGGTGTCGTCCTTGGCGCGCTTGACGTTGGTTCCGGGATGGAACTTGGTTCCGCGCTGCCGCACCAGGATTGTCCCCGCCCGTACGTTCTCACCGCCGAAACGCTTGACGCCCAGGTACTTGGGATTGCTGTCGCGTCCGTTCCGGGAACTGCCTACACCTTTTTTATGAGCCATCGGTCCTCCGGGTCTTAGCTTGAACAATATCGTTTATCTCGATGTGGGTGTATTCCTGCCGGTGTCCCACCATCTTGCGGTATCCTTTCCGCCGTTTTTTCTTGAACACGATCACCTTGTCGTCCTTGATGTGCTCGAGCACGGTGGCTTTCACGGTGACGTTGTCGAGAACGGGCGCGCCGACCTTGATGGTCTTTCCCTTGGAAAAGAGCTTGACACTGGAAAACTCGACCACGTCGCCCGGCTTCCGTTCGAGCTTCGGCACGTAGAGGCGATCCGCCTTGTTAACCTTGAATTGTTTTCCTTGAATATCTACGATTGCATACATAAAGACGTACCATTCTGATTATTAGTGTACGGCTTACCAAGTTACAGAATTGCAACATATAAAGCAATATCCCGCCTCGAACGTCAAGGGGGATAAACGTTCCGGAGCCATCCTGTGTGGGTGGATCGAGCGAAAGGACTATTTTCCCCGGCTATCTTCCTTTGGGGGATCAACGCTCCGTGTGCTCCACGGTCGCGCGAAAACCTGCACATAGTACACGGTTTTGTCAGAGGGCGAGCGGGCAACGCCGACACCGGCTTCGGTGAATTCCGGTGAGAGAATGTTTTCCCGGTGGGGTTTGCTGGACATCCAGCGTTCGAGCACGTGCTCGGCGGGCGCAATGGGGACGACGCCTTCGCTATGAAACGTGAACCGGTACAGGTTTTCGCCCACGGCGGTGAAATCATATTCCGCACGTGAGACGCGGTCCGGAGGTTCCGAACCGTCGGCATAGGAAACGTGAGAAAGGCCGCGGTCGTATCGGGCGAGTTCCTCCGCGTACGACTGCGCGACGGCATTCAACACCCGGTTCAGCGTCAGCGTATCCAGTCCGCGCTCGCGTCGAAGCCGGTTTTCCTCTTCGATCAGTTTCTTCTTGAACTCCCGTTTTTCATCCTCGTCACCACTTGAAACAGCCGCGTTGCCCGCCGCCAGCAGGAGGAAGAAGAACAGCCAGAATGACCAGTGGTTCATATGCTGTACCGATTGCCGCGAGCCTGCGCAGTATCGAACCGGCGTCACCGGCTGATGACCATTCGCCTGACCGCGCTGCCGTAAGGCGTGAATATCCGGTAGAAGTACGTTCCCGCTGGCAGTGCTTCGCGCCTGAAAGGCAAGGAGTACGTTCCCGGACTGGTCGTGCCCTCGTACAATGTTATGATTTTTCTTCCCAGGAGATCGGACAGGATGATCTTCACCGGGATGGGCGCGTTATCGCTGCTCCCGGACACGGAAAACGTAATGGAGGCCTGGTCACTGACCGGGTTGGGATAATTCTGGCCGAGAGTCACCGTACCCGGTGGAGCGATGAAGCGACCGCCTCCCGCCTCGCAAATGCCCAGCGTCGTGAACGTCGTGGAAATGAGCCGCGTATCGGCGGCGCCGTTGTCCCAGGTGAATTCCTCCCACGTTACGTTGCACACGCGGGCGTTTCCCAGCATGGCCAGGAATTTCACGTTGGCCATTTCGCCGTAGCGGGGGGATTCCGACTGTGTCACCTGTATCCGCACTACGCCCGTCGTGTCGTCGATAGTCAGCACCTCGAGTATCTGCCCGGTGCCCTGGGACACCGTCATTTCAAGCGGCCACAGCATGGTGCGGTTGTATCGCACCGAGGCCGTGAACGAGCGGACGTCGCCGAGTTCGAGGGACCATGGTTCGTAGAGGTAAATTGGGAAGTTCACGATGGTTCCCGGAAAGGCCGCCGCTTCCTGCAAGGCTATCACCGCGGACGGACGGGCCGCGGTTCCCAGCAGGATATAGTCGTACTCGGCGTCGCACGGCTGGTCGAGAACGAGGCGCAGCGTGGAAGAAAGATCACCGACGGTGTCCGGGTCGAATTCCAGCGTCACGTCCACGGAACCGCCGGCCGGGATGGTAAAAGGCGGTTGCGGACTGCGGATGAAGAAGGATGTCGGGTACGCCGTGATTTGCATGTCCACGACGCGCATGGGTGCTGGTGTAAGATTGTCGAACCGGACGGTCTTTACGGAGGTTTGATTTCCGATCACCAGGCCGAACAACGCGCGGCCCGGGTCGGGTGCGGGGGTGTCCGGGTAAAAGCGGCTGAGAAGGTGGACCTTCTGCACGACGTTGCACGGCTCGCCGTAGAAGGTGAGGATGACGTCGCGCGAGCCCAGCGTGTTCGGTTTGAATCGAATAATCAGGGGACGCGTTTCTCCCGGCGCCAAGACCAGAGGGAACGTCTGCGTGGGAAAGGAGTACTCCGCCGAACTCGTGTCGTCGTACGTCAATGTCAGTGGGACCGAACCGTCGTTCCTGATCATGATCGTGTCCTCGCGGGCGGGCGTGCAGCTCCAGAAATCACCGAAATCGTACACGTCCGTGAGCAGCCAGATTCGCGAGGCGTCCCACTGGCCGGTCAGCGGAATATCGAAGAAGCGCCCGGCGGAATCGGTCTCCAGGCGGAGAAACGCCCGACGGAAACCCGCGGCTACGGGCTGGAAGCGGATGTTGAAATCAACCGA
>JAADGX010000196.1 GCA_013152135.1 Chlorobiota bacterium | reverse complement strand
CTGGCAATACTTCGGGTGGCCGCTTCCGAACACCTTTTACGCCAAGCACGGGAATGAGCTTATTCACTGGACCGGTTACCCCGTCATTACTGATTTCTTCTGGCAGTGGACGGCGATGTTCGTGCTGTTCTTTCTCGTGCTCCTCCGGTCGGCGAAGTGGGAGAGGCTGCAAATCAGCGCCCTTCTCATACCCGCGGTGATATTCCCCTGGTTGTACCTGTTCATCGAGCAGATGCAGAACATCGGGTTGCGGTTCCAGTACCCCGTACTTCCGATCTACCTGCTCTTGTTTGCCATCCTTTCCGAGCGTCTCGTATCCCGGCCGGTTGCCGTATCGAAGAAATCGTTCCTGATTCTGCTCGGCGTGAGCTATGTCATTTTCCTGGTGGCCTGGGCCGCGCCGCTTGAAGAAGCGAACAGGATCAAAATCGACACGTCCCGGGCGGTGGCCGTGACCGCCGTCCTCGCATTCGTTCTCATCGGTTCCACGGATCGCATCCGGCGTTTCCGGCGACCGGCGCAGTCGTTCCTGTTCTTGACGGCCAGTCTCCTACTCGCGTTCGACGCCCATTCCGTCATCGAGAAAATGGATCACGCGGTGTACGACAACCGGGTCCAGATCGGGAAAGCCCTGCGCCCCTTCGCGGATCGAGGCTACACCATGCTGACCACGGAGACCGGCTGGCTGCCGTACTTCTCCAGATGGAGATCGGTGGATGCATTCGGACTGTACGACGTCCACGTCGCCCATCACGGGCTGAACGAGAGCTACATGCGCGAGATCGACCCGGAGCTCATCGTCTTCCACGTGTACAGCAACCGCTACCGTGCCGAATGGGCCCGCAACGATCCGCGCTGGAACGAGATGACGCAGAAGCTCTTCTTCTTCGCCGAGAAAAACGACTACGCGCTGGCGGCCAGGGTTGGTTGGCCGCACGACTGTTTCTGGTACTACGTAAAGAAATCCTGCCCGGACGCGTCCCGTATCATTTCCGTTATCGCCAACCAGGAAGGCATCCACTACACTGTCCCCGGAGATTGACCTGTTCAAGGAGAGTTGTTCCATCCAATCCGAGGCCGGCCAGAAGTTCTTTTACTCTTGACAATAATCACCGGGCTACTGTAAATTTAGAGTTCGTTGTCTAATGCATCAGGGAATCAGTTAAGGGGGAACCCATGAACCAGGATACAAAAACCGAAGTGCAGGAATTCGAATACAAGGCGGAGATGAAGCAACTGCTTCATCTCATCATTCACTCCCTCTACACGCACCCGGAAGTCTTTCTGCGCGAGCTTGTCTCCAACGCTTCCGATGCCCTCAATAAACTCAGGCTCTTGAAACTGACCAACCACGAGGTGCTGGATCCCGAGCTACCGTTGAAAATCTCCATCGAGGTAGACGAGAAAAACCACGTCTTCACCATCGAAGACACTGGTGTGGGAATGACCCGCGAGGACTTGATCGAGCGCATCGGTACCGTGGCGAGCTCCGGTACCGTCGAGTTTCTCCAGGCGCTGAAAGAAGAGGGAAAATCGTTTGATGGAGATCTCATCGGACAGTTCGGCGTCGGGTTCTATTCCGTGTTCATGGTAACCGACGAAGTCACCATCGAGACACGGCACTATGCTCCAGGCTCCCGTGGATACCGGTGGAAATCCGTGGGTGAAGGCAAGTTCATCATCGAGGAAATCGACCGGCAACAGCGCGGAACGAAAATTTCCTTCACGCTGAAAAAGGATGCCGAGGAGTTTTGCGACGTTCAGCGCATCAAGTCCATCATCCAGCGGTACTCGAACTTCGTCAACTTCCCCATTTACGTGGGCTCGGAACAGGTCAATACCATCGGGGCGCTGTGGCATCGCAAGAAGGAAGACATCAAGGAGGAAGAACTGAACGAGTTCTACAAGTTCGTCTCCAACGATTTCAACCCGCCTCTCGGACACCTTCATTTGAACATCGAAGGCAGGGTCAATTTCAAGGCGCTTGTTTTCATTCCCCAGTCTCCGCCTCTCCGCCTCTTCGATCCCGAGCACGAGAAATCGCTGCACCTCTACTCGAACCGGGTCTTCATCCAGGACGATTGCCGGGAGCTGGTTCCCGAATATCTCATCTTTCTCAAGGGCGTTGTGGACACGGAAGATCTGCCGCTGAACGTCTCGCGCGAGGTCACCCAATCCAGTCCCGTGATGACGAAAATCCGCGAGATCATCACGAGCAGGGTGCTTTCGTTTCTCGAGGATTGGGCGAAAAACGATCCGGAGAAATACGATACTTTTTTCAAAAACTTCGGACGGTACATTAAGCTCGGCATCAACCTTGACCCGGCCAACAGGGAACGCCTCATCGATCTGCTGCGATTCGAGTCAACCAAGACGAAAGCCGGCGAACTGACTTCGCTGCGGGAATACGTTACAAGGATGAACAGCGAGCAAAAGGAAATTTACTTCATCACGGGCGACAGCAGGGAGGCCCTGGAGAAGAACCCGAACCTGGAGTACTTCGCGAAAAATGACATCGAAGTCCTGCTGCTCACCGACCAGGTGGACGTGTTCACCATCGGTTCCATTCCCGAATACGACGGCAAACAGCTCAAGAGCATCGAGAAGGCTGACATTGACATCAAGGACCGGGGCGAGGATGACGCGGAAGCCTTGTCCGACGAAGAGGTAAAGGAGGTCTTCCGCGTGTTCCGGGAAACGCTCGGGGGCAAGGTGGAAGACGTCGTCGAATCGAAGCGCCTGGTGGACTCCGCCGCTACGCTGGTCGTCGGCAAACACGGCCTGGACCCGCACACGGAGCGCATGATGAAGCTCATCGACAAGGATTTCAGTTCTTCGAAGAAAATCCTGGAAATAAATCTCCGGCATCCCCTCATCAGGAACCTGGCGCGGCTGAGCCTCGCCCGCAAGGACGACGAGTTCGTGAAGAATACCGTGCTTCAGGTTTACGAGGGCGCCTTGCTGATCGAGAACAACCTCGAGTCTCCCGAAGAATTCGTCCGCCGCATGACCGAGATCATGGTACGGGCGAGCGCGACGAAGGAATCCTGAACAGGGTTTTTCCGGTTGCGTAATTCCATCGTTCTGCCTAACCTGCGGACACGGTTTTCACCACGTTCGGGAGAAATCGGACATGCGATGGTTTCTTGTTTTGTTCCTGGGATTCCTTCTTTCTTCACACGCGTTATCGCAGCCGTCTGAGTACCAGCCTCGCGGCGTCAGGTCGTACCTCGTCAACTACGGCGCCATCAACGGCGACAGGTACCTGGCCACGTTCGCCGCGCGTCGCTTCGTCCTTCTCGACGAAGCCTCGTCGCGCGACATCGACCTGGTGCGACGCATCAATCCCGCCATGCCCATCCTGCGTTACAAGGATATCGTCGCTCTCCACGACAGTCGTTCCGAATTCGAAAAGGTCAACCGGGACGAGACGGCATTCCTGCATTCTTCCGAGCCATCTTCCATGACCGTCGTCATGCGAAGGGACACGGTGCGCATGTACTGGCTTCCCGACCGGCGGCGGCTCGATATCGCAGGCTACCGCCTGTATTGGTCTTTCGACTCCGCCGGAGCAGGCCAGCCGATCGTCGATTCAGTTATCACCGGCGTTTCTTTCGCCGCCCGGCTTCCAAAGCACGCGTCCTGGGTCCGTGTGACAACCGTCCTCCGGGACGGCGCCGAACTTCAATACGGCTATTCCGTCCGGCGCACCGGGACGGTGGCATCGGGACCGGCGCTCGCCCTCAAGGCGCTCACCGCGGAGCGCCGTGGCACGGAGGTCTACATCACCGTGGCAGCGGAGCTCGTCAACGATATCGACCCCGATTCGGTTGTGCTCGTATGCGACGTCAACCGGAACAACAAGCTGGACACGCTGGGTGAACGAACGACGATGGTGAAAACGGGCGGGCGTTACAGCGCCGGGATCGTCGCCCCCGTTGCGGCCCGCACGTTCGGCGGGTATGAATGCATCCTGCTGGTTTACTTCAAGGGAGCGCGTTCCATCTTCCCGGCAAGCGGCTCGTTCACCACCAACATCAACAACCGGCTCAAGCACGATTACTATGGCTTTTACGTCATGAAGGTCGGGAGCAGTACGTGGAGGCAGTCTTATATCGAGCAAGTGCTGAAGAGCTTTTCCGAGCGCGGATACAGCGGCCTGTTCGAGGACGACTGCTGGTTCCGCGTGCGTCCGTGGGGCGTGGATGCTTTTCCTCCCTGGGATTACGACGACAAGAGCTGGGAGAACGACCTCTACGTTTTCATGGATTCCATCAAGCTAAGTATCGCGCCCCGCCCCGCGGTGTTCAACGGCTTGTCCTCGTATTCCCTGAGCCTGCTGCTACACGCGGACGGGGGCATGACGGAAGGGTTCGGGTACACCCACTGGTCCGGCTATGTCACCGGGAATTCGTGGAAACGCCAATGCGACGCGGGCCTCGCGGCGCAGCACGTGTACAGGAAACTGTGGCTTCCCCTTGGAGGCGCCCCGTTCGACGATCCCT
Organism: Chlorobiota bacterium; assembly: GCA_013152135.1. Classification (GTDB taxonomy): domain Bacteria; phylum Bacteroidota; class Ignavibacteria; order SZUA-365; family JAADGX01; genus JAADGX01. The sequence continues at coordinate 721 of JAADGX010000196.1, read as the reverse complement.
CGGGCCGCATGTACGTGCTCGGCAGTTACCTGCTCGTCGCCGACAGCCTGAGCATGTTCGCAAACGCCACCAACTACCAGGAGTTTTCTCATTTCCCCGAATTCGACGTACCCCTGGGACGCCCCCTCGAATCGGCGGATAAGAGCGTGGAGGAACTGGAACGCCTTTCACAGCCTGGCGACGTCGCGTACTACGTGCGGGAATTCGAGCACGGAACCGTGGTGGTGAACCCGCATCCTTCCACGCCTGTCGTCTTCCCGGAAGCCAACGGCAGGCGTTTCATTGTTCCCGTCGGCGGCACTACCGTGGACGGCGGATTTCTGCGCACCCTGTCGTCCAGCGATACGATAGGACCCCGCACGGCGCGCATCTACCTGGGAAAAAACGCAAGCGCAACGCTGGCTTCACCGGTCATCGATTCGATCATCGTTTCGCCGTTGCCCGTGCCCGCTGACGGTCGAACAAGGATTACCATTCGTGCCCGCGCACGCGACACGAGCAGTCCTGAATTCCATTCCGATACCGGCAAGGCGCTGTGGATCACGGCGGACCTCGGTGAACTCGGCGGACCGAAAGACCTCCGACTCGACATCGAAGGGACGTGGCGGTTCGGCGAAGCGCACTGGTACTCGGGCTCGTTCACCGTCCCCGTGGGAGCCCCGCAGTCCGGGGCGGACGTTCCCGTAACCGCATTTTCAACCACAGGTCTCGTGTCCGTCTG
>JAADGX010000195.1 GCA_013152135.1 Chlorobiota bacterium | reverse complement strand
ATATTGGATTGGATCGGCCAATCCGTCTCGAAGAACTTGAACTTCTGATCGACGATATCATTCAACGGAATGAGCATACCCAGTTTCCATTTCTGGGTTCCGATTTTCCTGTACTGCAGCTCGAGGTCTTCGCCGATCTTGTCTTTTTCCAGGTCGGTCAGGACGATGTGCAGGGAATTGTTGTTGGTCTGGTTGACCAGCCAGTTGTTCCCGGGTTCCACCAGCGTGACACTGCTACAGGGACTGAGGTAATGGACGTCGAAATGCACGATGTCCGAAACAAGCGTATCACACTCGGAACGCATGATGACCTGGAGATTTTCGTAATCGTAGGCGATGGGCCCGCGCTCGACCGTCAACGTGGCCTTGTAGCCCACTCCCGGCGGAAGCATGTACCTCAACCGTTGCTCGATAACGACTCCACCGACACGTATGATCGCCCCGTCGGGATTACTGAGCTGGCTGACGAGGAGATCGTAGTAACGGACTTCATCACTTTCACTCGTGTTCGTCATCGTCATGATGAACGTGGCTTTCTCATCGGGTAAGATATCGGTAGCAAGGTATTTATCCAGGGTCAGTTTCGGCTGGGGGTGAGGCACACCGGGAAAGAATGCCCCATCGCGGGACTGCGACCCCGGTTCCCACGGGCAACTGCTCGTACCGGCCACGAGATTGAATATAGGTGTTCCATATACCGGGTCCTCCCGGATATCCACGCTGAAGAAGTCTCCCGGATCATCATCGTTCAGTGTGAAACCGGTCGTATTGTAACTTGAAGTTGAAGAGTTCCAACCCTGCCCGCCCTGCATCTTGAAAGATACTTTCACACCGCCCGCTACCTCGTTAAAATCACCTACTTTAGCGCTGGCAGAAACAGCTACACTTAGTTTCACGTAGAGTGTAATATTGAAGCTGACGGTAGCTTCGTCGGTCGAGGTCTCCGTCGATGTGTACTGCGAGCCTGCGCTGAAGGAAACATTGTGGACGAATTGTCCTTCATTCTTCAACGAATCGTTTTTCCGAACTACTTGTTCCCAGACATCGATGTAACTTTGAAAGATATCCGCCGAATCTTTTGCCGACTGTGCATCATTATTGTTGAGGATGACTTGTCTGAGGGTTTTAAGCTGTGGGATCAAGGTTCTCTTGATATGTTCGATTGTATAGATATAGGTAGTATTGAAATCTTCCGCTCCCCAGGCCAGTGAAGTATCTCGATCAATTTGACAGTTTTCATCCACGTCAACGACATCCGTGAGGGCATAAGTCATATTCAAAGAAGCTCCGACTACGACGTCACCACCACCGGGAAGGGGGTCCGGGAGTCCGGGAATTTCGTCAGCAGTAGAAAATCTTTCCGTGGCAGTAAAGGAGGTTGTCACCGTATTCTGACCCTGGATTATAGCTCCGGTTTCGATAGAACCCTTCAATTTGATATCAGCGCCTGTTTTGCCAACAAAGGGCAGGGTCGAACCCGCGCCGATTTTTACACTTGCAAATATATTAGTTCCCGCACTGAGCTTGTATTGATAACCGTACGTGTAGGTAAATGATTTCCCTCGTTCCAAAAAGCTGGAGCTTTGATCTCCGGGAGGATCGCGCAGTATGAAAAACGGCAATTCCGGCGTCTTCGTGAAAAACGTCTGGGTTCTCGATTTATGGCCTTTTACTACCGCCCATATTTCATCTGACCATACTAATGGTTGATCATAAGATTGCACGGCAACCTGGAATTTTTTTCTGTAAGAACGCAAGGGCTCACTTACGTTTTCATAAATGTTCGGCTCACCGGCAAGGAGCAGGTAGTAGTCGAGGTACTTGTCATAATCAAGAAACACCTTCCCTTGCGAAACGACAAGCGTATCCGGGCCCGTATAGCCGTCTTTTATCTCGTCGTAGATGAGCGCGTATCCTGTATCGAGATCGCAAGTGACATCATATTGCGCGCCGTCACGGTGTGGAATGACTTCCTGCACATCGATCTTCACATGGTAATCGACTCCCTGTTCGAGCACCTTGAGAGCACTGCATGAATCCCAAAATGATTGTATCGTTACAAGCGGTTCTGGATGGTAGTTGAAATACAGCGTGTCCTCCACACTCACTCGCGTTGTATCAGAACCCTCCGTTGAAGTCGTGTCGAGACCGATACCCGCTACCAGGCTATCCTCTGTCATATTCCACATTCTCTGTTCTTCTTTGCCCTTTCCCGTGATCCGGTTGGACAGATACTTGACATTCAAATGGTACCGCTGGGCCGGAAGTTTCAGGTAGATGTTGCCGTCAGTGTTTGTCTCTTGGGAGAATGAATAGCATGGTGACACGTTCGCGGTATCCGTGCCCATCACATCAATCGTGACTTCCGCTTTGCCGACGGGCACGTCACAGTCCCGGGAGCCGCCTCGGGCACGCAGGGAAAGCAGGTGCGTCGTTGTATCGGCGAACTGCAACGCGTTGGGCGCTACAACGTGATCCATGATTTCCAGCGTGATCGATGGTGGTGTGAACCTGTGATTCGCGAATCGCGGAGCAAACGAATACGTACCGGCTTCAGGGACGGAGAGAAGGAACTGTCCGTTTCCATCCGTCTTAACCCCGATGTATTTCCCGTTAATCAGAATTTCGACGCCGGAAACACCGCAACTATCGAGCTGACCGGGCAATGACGGAAATTTCACGTAGCCCTCGACCGAAAACGCAGTCGTATCTAAAAAATTGACGTTGAGAGAAGAAGGATTAGGCAGATCGAGTGTTCTTTTCAACGTATCCGGCCTGAAGCCATGCTTTACCTTGAACGGCATGATGGCAAACTGCTCAACCGAACCATAGTAAATACCGCGAATAGCGTAGTATCCCGAAACGTCGGTCAGGGCCCGCGGCTTGACGTCCGGAATATCATTCGTGAAAACCGCACCATAGACGTATCCGTGGTTTCCCTTTCTGACTGCATAATCGCCCGTGACATCCGGCGTCGAGGAGGTTTTATCAAACGGCCAGTATCCCAGCAGGCCGGCCTCGTTCCCGCTCAGCCTGCGGTTCATATCTCTTTGTATCTCCTCCTCGGTGCGAACATAATCCCATATCCGGAAATCGTCTAACTTACCATCCAACCCCCACATGCTGTTCTTTCTGATATTACCTATCAGAAGCGGTTCATTGCTGGGATTCAATATCCAAGCGTACGTGTCTGTATGTTTCAGCACCCCGTTTATATAATAGTTAAGTGCTGTTCCATCCACCGTAAGAGCTATATGCTGCCATTGACCGGTAATACATATGAATTCAGACCTGATGTTTGCAATCTTAACGACAAGCGTAGTGTCCTCTATCCACACCCGGTAGCCATTAACAGCCCATTTATCACAAATCCAACCTTGAGTGCCTACGTTCTTCTTAACCCAGAATTCCAACGTCATCTTCCCAACCGGTGCGAGTGATGTTTTCCCACCGGCGTCCACGTAGTCATCGTCACCGTCAAATAAAAGCGCGCTCCGCGTCGTATCCGCAGTAGGAACGATGCTGACATCGACGTCCTGGATCCCCGCCTGTGTCGGTGTAGTCACCTTGCCCTCGATGCGGCCGTCCGGAGCGATGTAGCCGTACACTTCGACGGGAACGAATTCCTCCCCGCTGGAATCAATTGCCGCGATCCCGTACCTGTGGATTTTGCCCGGTATGCCGTCGTAATCGTAGAAGGACCGAGCGTTGGCGCTTACCGTGCCAAGCTCGTCGTCATCACGGTAGAGCTTTATCTCGCTGGCGACGGAATTCAGGTTGTCCCAGGAAATCTTCACACGGTTGGAATAAATTCCGTCGGATGCTTTCGGATGGATGGGAAATCCCCGTCCGTTGTCGCAGGAAAAGGGATTTCCGGAAGTAGGAACGGATTCCATTACTGGCGTATCGTTGTGGTAGGATCTAACGCAGTAATTATGCGTGACGCCGTCCTCGATGGTCCTGTCGTCGAACGTTGTCTTGCTGGCCGGAACCGTACCGATGAGCATTCCGTCACGGTAAATCCGGAAATGCGATGCGAAATCCGACGTCCTGGTCCAGGTGACCCGAACAAAACCGACGTACGTGTTATCAGACGCGTCAACGTTTGTCGGATTTTGAAAGGGTTTGGTTGAGCCAACATTCGTAGCTCGTGATGACTTCTTCCAATTCAGTCGCGAAACGGAACGGACGACGTATGTCGCACTTGTACCGGGCAATTCATTGCTAGTAAATGAACGCTTGTCGCCGTTAACAGAACCTATCAGATAATCGATACTATTATCAACTTTATAGATGTAATACCTGTGCTCGTCATCGGGATGGTCCGTTCCTTTACCCCAGGTGATGGTGACATACTTGTCGCTTGCCGCATCTGATGCTGACACACTGGTGGGAGGTTTCATCGCCAACGTCGTTTTGGTTGCCTGGTCTTCATCGGTATTACCCCCTCCTCCGTCACAATTCCAAGTTCTTTTATATTTCCAGCTAGATTTCTCTCCAGGCCCGAGATACAAATGTCCATTTATGTACCCCCCTACATTTTCATCATTATAATCTAGCACCCAACTACCATTCCCAATCTTATACCATACCTTCATCCAATTATTATTAATCCCCAACCAACACGGAGCTTTCGATCGTGTGTCTCTCATCTTTAAAGTATGTTCATAGTCATTTACTGATGTGGAAAAACTAAGCAAGATTTCATCGTCACCATCCCCCTGTATGGTATTCACGCCTTTCGGTTTTGTATTCAGATCCTGTGATGCATTTTTATTCAAAGGAACAACGCTTGAAGAGTCCTCTGTTACTATTGCTTTAAAGCTTGGGTTATCCGGAGAGTACGTCGTGGAGGACGTTCCCTTTTCATTCTGCTGTTGTGCAAACAACGGTAGTGCCAGGAAAAAACAGGCAATGAAAACAGAGAGAAACGACCGGCTTAATGCGTTCCTTTTTCCAGGAGAATCGTTGTAAGACGTTGGGGATTGCATACCATTCTTCCTTTGATTGATTTGATCAAAAGTTTTTTTTATTTCCAATCTATTGTTATCGGTTTCCAGCGTAAATGATACGTTATCTCACAACCACCATCTTTCGCGTGATGAGGCCGCTTCCCGCGTGCAGGCGGTAGAAATAGACGCCGCCGGACAGACCAGCCGCGTCGAACGACGCCTGGTACCGGCCGGGATCCAGCTCCTGTCGAACCAGTGTCCGAACGAGGCGCCC
>JAADGX010000076.1 GCA_013152135.1 Chlorobiota bacterium | reverse complement strand
GCAAGTATCAGCGCGTATGAGTCGGTGTTCATGAAGGAAAATACCTCCGGCCATGCCTGGAAAGCAACGGCAATCGCGTTTTTCCCCCCGGGCGCGGGTGAAGGGAACCATGCTGGTAAACAGGAGCAGGGCTTCCTTTCACCCGCGGGAGGAGATCGTTACAGGTCCACTTTCAGGTCGAAAAAGAAATTCCGCTCCGCCCCGACGAAATACTGCTCGCCTTCGCCCGAAGCGGCATACAGCCTGTCGAGAAGATTGTTAATGGTCATGCGTACAGTCAGGCCCCGCAGTCCCAGCACCGGCGGCGTCCGGTAACCGGCGGCGGCGTCCACCACTGTGTATTCGGTAACCTTGTTGAATTCGTCCTGGAAATTGTCCGTGTAGAACGGCCCGACCAACTTTAAGCCCAGCGAAACATAGAACCCGCCACGGCGATAGCTCAGGCGGGCGTTTGCGAGGTAGTCCGGGAAGCCCGCGATGCGGTTTCCGCTCAGGTCGCGCCGACCTATCTGCTCCTGGCCGGTCTGGGGATCCGTTGCGCGCATGTACACGACGTATCGTTCCAACGTGTTGCGGCTGTACATGCCGTTGGCCTCAAGGCTGAAGTGGGGGAGGAAATGCCAGGTCACTTGTCCTTCCACACCCGCATGCAGTGTGCGTTCTGCGTTGCCGGTTATCGGCTGGCCGAACCGGTCCACCTGTCCGCTCTTGATGATCTCGTCGTCGAAGTCCATCCAGTACCCATTGATGATGAACCGAAGCGGACCCGCGTTGTAACCGGCGCCGAGTTCGATGTTGGTCAGGGCTTCGGGTTTTACGAGGGGTCTCGAAAAATCAAAACCGCCTTTGTCGTTCATCTCGAACTGTGGAACGGTGCCGCCGCTCGATTCCGCTGCGTCGTAGAGGGTCTTCAGGCGCGGCTCGCGAGAGGTGCGGGAGACGTTGGCATAGAGATTCCACTCCGGCGAGATGTTGTAATTGATGCCGAGCCTCGGGTTGAGAAAGTGGTAGTTGACGGTCATGTCCGTTCCCACGTACTTCTCGTCGAACAGCAAGTAGCGATTGAAGACGTACTGGAGATTCAGCATGATGTTGACGCGGTCGGAAAGGCGATACTCCTCCCTGGCGTAAAACGAGACGATGTCCTTGCCGCCCTTGTACTCGTAGTAATGCCGGTCGGGATCGAGCTCGCTCGGCAGGTTTTCCGCCCAATTGATCTTGCCCCAGTGGAGGGAGCGGTGGTAGCGGAGTTCCAGGCCGGTTGTCAGTTCTCCATTTCCGTGCCTGTAGGTGAGGCGTGGAAGCCACCCGAACTGGTTGTTGTCCACGTATGCCCGGATGATGGGTCGGCCGGGATTGGGCACGCCGGTGAAACCGTATTCCGTTGTCAGACGAAAGTACGTCGTGTCCGTCCAGCCGGTGGCATCGTAATCGAAGAACCCGGAGCCTCGAACATAGAAGAAAGCATTGTTCAGCGTGAAGTCGTCACTCAACCGCCATTCGTGCAGGAGCTCGAAATGGGGCTGGGAGAAGTTCTCGATTTCCTGCGGGCGGCGTTCCGCCTTGAACGTGTACCCGTTTTTATCCGCCGTCCAGTAGCTGTAGTTTTTCCGCCGTTCCGAGCGGTCGCCGATTGCGAATTTCGGTACGCCGTAATACGCGAGGCCGTCCGCCAGTGGCCCGCCATACACGTTGATGCGTGTGCTCATGGTTTCATCGTAGCGTGTTGCAGTAAGGTAAAAGCTGTTGAATTCCGTCCAGGCGTTGTCGCGGTACCCGTCGCTGGTGATCCTGGAGAGGCGACCGAAAAACGTGTAGCGGTTATCAACCAGGCCCGAACCCACGGCGATGGCGTACCGCCTGGTATTATAACTGCCGATCCCCGTCGAAAGGCTGATCCCCTTGCGATTCGAGAAATCGCCGGTTATGATGTTGATCGATCCCCCGATTGCGGGGGGGCCGTAGAACGCGCTGCCCGCGCCGCGCTGCACCTGGATTTCCTCGGTGCTGCCGAGAAGGTCCGAGAAATCCAGCCAGTACACGTTGTGGTCTTCGGGATCGTTCTGGGGAATGCCGTTGACCATGATCGCCAGCCGCCGCTGGTCGAAACCGCGGATGCGCAGGTAGTTGTAACCAAGGCCGTTGCCGTTTTCCGAGTAGAACGTGGTGGAGGGGAGATCGGAGAGGAGCACGGGGAAGTCCTGCACCGTGCGGCGCTCTTCTATATCCCGGCGGGTCAGGTTGCTGTAGGTGACGGGCGAATACCGTTCGCGGGCGCGGTTAGCGGAGACCACGATTTCCGGGCCGGGCAGCGCGACGGAATGCATGCGGATGCTGAGGACAAGTCCGCCTTTTCCCACGCGCACCGTTCGTTCGTCCGCCTGGTAGCCGACGTAACTAGTCTTGAGCCGGTATTCGCCCGGTGAGATATTGCCGATTTCGAAACGGCCGTTTTCGTCAGAGGTCGTGCCGGGGCCTTCAGGCAGGATGGTGATGTGGGCTCCGACGAGGGGCAGGCCGCTTTCCGCGTCGCGAACAGTGCCCACGATGTTTTGGGCCAGGGCCGCGACGGCAATACTGCATGTGAAAAACAAGGATAGAATCGAGAATCGAAACATGGTGAAACTCCTTTCATAAAGGTTCCTGATTGCTCGATCCTGGCTCGGCGGCACAAGTGCCGACCGTAACGAGGGAATGATTGTGAAGGGAAATTCCGGAAGAGGATCAGGTGAATTCCCTTTCCCTACGCCGGTATTATCCGGGTCAGGTTCGACGGGTATGCTCTCAGCCGTTCCGGAGAACAGCACCCCGAGTGAATATCTCCTGATAATCTAGGGGGAGAATACTACATTTGCAAGAACGACGAGTGTGGATACATTGATCGCCGCCGTGTATCTTTCACTATCTGAAACCGGAAACCAAACGGGGCGTGCATATGCAAATAGGATTAATTGGTCTGCCGTACAGCGGAAAGACGACATTGTTTCAAACCATGACCGGTGTTACGCTCGATCCTGACCAGCTTCACAAGCGGGAAGCGCGGCACGGTATGGTCAAGGTGCCTGACGACAGGGTGGAACGCCTGGCGGAAATTTTCAAACCGCACCGGATAACGCATGCCACTATTGATTTCGTCGACGTGATCGGGTTGGAAAAAGGAGACCACTCCTCGACCCAGTTCACCACGAGCTTTATGAACGCGGTGAAAAACACCGATGCACTCATCCACGTGGTGCGGATGTTTCAGGATCCGGTCCTGCATCCAGAGGGACCCATCGAGCCGCACCGCGACGTCATGATCGTGGAAACGGAATTTCTCCTCAGTGACATGGGCGTCATCGAACGCCGTATTGACAAGGTGAAAAAAGATATTCCCAAGACCGGCAGCCAGGAACTGAAAAGGGAGCTTCCCGTGCTGGAACGGTGCTTGAACCACCTTGAATCCGAGCAGTCGTTGCGAACACTCGCTCTCACGCGGGAGGAAGCGAAGATGATTCGCGGCTACCAGTTGCTGACGCTGAAACCGATGCTCGTGGTATTGAACCTCCCGGAGACGGAAATCGCGTCCGCGGAGAAGACCGTGGAAGACCTCCGTTCCCGCGTGGCCGGGAGAGGCATAAACGTCGATGCCGTATTCGGCAAGATCGAGATGGAGATGGCGCAGTTGGACGAAGAGGAGGCGGAAGCATTCATGAGCGATTATGGCATCAAAGAGTCGGCCCTGAAGCGCATCATACGCGCCGCTTACGACCTGCTGGGCTTGCAGTCGTTCCTGACCGCGGGCGAGGAGGAGTGCCGCGCCTGGACGATCCGGAAAGGTGCGACGGCGGTCGAGGCGGCTGGCGAGATCCATACGGATTTCTACCAGAAATTCATCCGGGCCGAAGTCGTCACCTTCGATGATCTCGTGAAGTATGGAAGTTATGCCGCTTGCAAGGAGCACGGCGTATGGCGGTTGGAGGGAAAGGAGTACGTCGTTCAGGATGGCGACGTCCTCATCATCCGCCACGGATAACGCCGGTGTTCGCTTGCCGGGTCGTTTTCTTACGATGGAAAAGGAAGAGGGTCAGCGACCTGCGCACAGCCGCCACGCTTGCGCATACCCGATATCGATAGTGAGTTTGTATTCCAGTTCGCTCGAAAGAGCCGGGTTCAATATGTTACCACGCGTTACGTCGCCGAGGACGTACACGCTGTCGGCCGGTGCTTTGTCCGCCTGGACGCCCGGAAAATAAAGGTGATAGGCTCCGTCCACCTCGCCCTCGGTGCGGTAGGAGACGGCGCTGTGACCGGGATCCCTGGTGACGACCCATCGAGGCGGGTGCGACTTGTAGTATCCGCGTATCGCGTCCTGTTCCGTGGCGCTTACGTACCGGAAGTGCAGGGGGAGAACGGGGTAAGGCCGGGGTGCGTCGAACATGAGGATCAACTGGTAATCGTTGTATTCGACATATATTGATTCGCCTTGCTTGTAGAGCGAATCCATACGGGACGCCAGCTCTTCGAACGGCGAAGGATAATGATGAATCACGCGGGTGAAGAATGCTTTCCCGGTGGACGGAACGCCCGTCCAGAATACCGGTGCGAGGAACAGGATGGGAAAGGTCCAGCCGGGAACGCGCTTGAGAAAACGAAAGCTGGAAAACCGGAGCAGACTTGCGCCCGCGAGGAGGGGCATCGCCATGACGAGGAGCAGGTAGTTCCACGAGGTCCCCTCGAAGAGTACGCGCACGGTTTCTGTGATGATGATTAACGCGCAAAACATGATGAAACGGCGTGGTCCCTTCTTCCAGGCGAGGAGCATCCCCGTGATGCTTCCCGCAAAAAGCAGGTAGAGTCCGGTGTGATAGAATACAGCCAGCAGGTTCCACGGTGATGACGTCGTCGAAGCCATCTGCATCGGCCAGATCAGGGTCTGGTACATCCAGCGGGCCGGATCATCGAAGGCGAAAATCCAGCCAAAGTGCACACCGGCGATAAGGAAGAATCCCGCCGCGACAGCGACGAGGTTGCGAATCGCACCAGGCGAAAGCGGGTTCACGGATGCGCGGTTCCGAGCCGGAAACGCCAGGACGGCGCCCACCAGGGAAAGAACGGCGGGCGTCAGCGCCAGTGTCGTTTTCGTAAACAAGCACAGGGCCGTCGCCGCACCCGCGATGATGAACCATTTCCTCTCATTCCGGAGAACGGCATAGAGTGCCAGTATGACAAGGACGGAACAGAAGTTTTCCGGACGCGCGTTTCCACCCCAAAGATTGGGCGAATAGGAAACGAATATCCAGAGGAGACCGACAATCACCGCTGTTTTTGCGTCGAGAAAAGATCGAATGATCCTGTAAAGGAAGAAAAAGCCGATCAGGTAAAACACGAGCTGTGACAACGCGGCGGCAGCAAGGGTCGGTCCAAGAAGCAAAACGGCGGGGGCATAGAACCAGACGATCATGATCCCCTTGGAATCGAAAGAATACGTAAACCTGTTCAGCGTTTCGAGAAACGTTCGCGTATGGAGAAGGTAGATCGAATTGTCGGGCGTGAAATGACGGAAGAAACTCGTTGTCACGGAGATCAAGGCAAGCACAATGAGAACCGCGACCGTTATCGCGAAAACCGTATTCTCCTTTCCCGTAGTTGTCGGAGTTCGGCTTGTTCTATTCATGAAGCCCGGTACCCTGATACGTCATGAAATGGATGTCGAAGGCACGGTGCGTTGAACGCAAGTAAAGTCCGGCACGGCTGCACAGCGGTTAACGCAGCTTGCCGCGGTGAACAATGGTTGCCGACGCCTGGCACGTCGGCGTGATGACGACCTGGTTGATGCTGACGTGTGCAGGCCGGGAGGCGATGAAGACCGCGGTTTCAGCGATATCATCGCCGGAAAGGGGAGTCAAGTCCTCGTACACCTTCCTGGCTCGTTCTTCGTCGCCGTGAAAACGCACGGCGCTGAATTCCGTGTTCACCAGTCCGGGATCTATCGTGCTGACGCGAATCGGTGTATCCACGAGGTCCATGCGCAGGCCCTTTGTAATGGCGTCCACCGCGTGCTTGGTGGCGCAGTACACGTTCCCCTGCGGATACACTTCGTGACCCGCTATGGAACCGATGTTGATGATGGTGCCGTGCCCGCGCTCCACCATGCCCGGTACCACGGCGCGCGTCACGTAGAGCAATCCTTTCACGTTGGTATCGATCATTTCCTCCCAGTCGTCGACATCGCCTTCGTGCAGTTTGGCGAGTCCCCTGGCGAGTCCCGCATTGTTGATGAGAATGTCGACGGCATCCCACTCCACGGGCAGTGCTTCGATGGTCTGTTCGACGCCCTTCCTGTCTCGCACGTCAAGCGGTACAAGGTGGAGAAGAGCGTTGTACTTGTCCTGGAGTTGCGCGGCCAGTTGTTTGAGACGCTTACGGCGGCGTCCCAGGAGGATGAGCCGGGAGCCCCTCGCCGCGAATTTCCTGGCGCATGCCTCTCCTATTCCGGAAGTGGCTCCGGTGATGAATACGATTTTGTCCTTGATTGATGGCATATTGCTGTAGTAATCCTGAATAACCGGTATTGCCTGTTCTCTTGTAATATACGCATTCAGCAAATGTCATGAAGAATGATATGTGCTTGACCTGGCGTACGAAAAAAGCCCGGCAGCACAATGCGCTGTCGGGCTGTTTCCGGAGTTGTCGTGACTACTTTGAGAGCACTAATTTTCGTACGATGCTTCCTCCCTTGGTCGTGAGACGGTACACGTACATGCCACTCGGTAAATCATCCGCGATCAGGCGCACATCGTGGACACCGGCGGGTTTCCTTCCGCGAAATATTGTCATAACCTTGACGCCGAGGGGGCTGTACAACGAGAGATCGACAAACGCGGGCCGGTTCAGCGTAAAGCGGATCGTCGTGCCGGGATTGAACGGGTTTGGAAAGTTCTGTTCAAGTTGTATCTCGTCCGGCGAAGGCTGGCGGAAGATCGCGGAGGTCGTGGTCTTGGCGCAGAACAAGCACCCCGCGCCCGATGCAACGGAGTAACTGTTACTCGATGACTGCAACAGCCCTGCGGATTGGCCGATGATGGCGGTAGTGGCAAAGTTCTGGCTCCGCGGTGTTCCGAGGCCGAGACCTCCGTTGTCGAACACATCGATTTCCAGCCGGAAATTCTGGCTGGACTGCGCAATGACTCCCGGCGTGAAGCCCAGGAGGATCGCCATGAACAAAATGAAGCGTTTCATGATTGCTACCGCTCCACGCGCCGGAGAAAGTTCAGGTCAGCGTTATGACGACGTTTGCTTTCCTTCAACTCCCTGTTCCGGCGATTTGTTTGTTGCTCCATCTCTTCCCGTGTCGCGGCTTCCTCGTAGGGTTCCAACCGAACATCCTCGTACCCTCTTCTCTTGATGGAGACCTCCCAGTCGAAAGTTGCGTTGGAGGAGCCTCCCATCAGTTCTTTGACGACGAAGTAATCTGGTCCCTTCTCGGCGACGAACATGCCGTTGCATTCCGCGGTAGGAGTGATCTTGACGATCATGGGGTGTCGGGCATCAACCGTGACCGTTTCCAGGTACACCGGGTCGAGAGGAATACGGACCCGGCCGTTCACAAGTTGTCCTTGTCCCCGATCAACGTACCAGACCTCCGGTGACTCCACCGCGTACATTTTTCGCGTTCCATAGGACGCTGTTTTAATGATGTTGTTTTTATTGCCCGTTGCCAGGAGGTCGCCAAAGGGGCTTATGTGAAACACCCATTTCCCTGCCTGTGTTTTAATCGTAATTCCATTGAAAGGATCAATGACCATCACGTTTCCGTTCTCAAGCGGTATCACGAGGCTGTCGAAGAAAAATTCCCGCTTGAAGTGATAGGAGCCTTTCTGATCGAACCCAATTATCTGTTGTGATGGATTCGTTGAATCGACGATATGAAGACTGTGTAAAAACGCTTCACCGTCTTGCCGAATAAGTCCTGATGATCTCTTTCGTATTGGATCCCAGAGCTCAATATTTCCAGTGGAAATACCATCTCCCCAGATATAGGTGGTGTCTTTTCCGAAGATGTAGATTTCTGGAACCTTATGAATGGAGATTGTACTGTCAAAGGAGACGAGTTCGATTTTTTTATCGGGATTACGTGGATCGGTTGCAACGATGTGCATGCTCCGAAGGTATGCCTCACCGGTGCTGTCAATAACAGCGTTGTTTTCAAATCCAATGCTGATACCATCCTGGTAGTGCTCCCACCCGAAATGCTCAGAGTTCCGGCGGACAATCAGCGAATCTACGATCAACTTGCGAACAGTGTCTTTTATCGAACCGGGAGGCCCTTGACAATCTTTTGCATCCCACTTTCCATCGCCGTTTATATCTTCTCCGGGGTCCTTTTTTCCATTTCCATTCAAGTCCCAGCAATTGATACCATCAGCTCCCTGGCAATCTTTTGCATCCCACTTTCCGTCACCGTTTATATCTTCTCCAGGGTCCTTTTTTCCATTTCCGTTCAAGTCCCAGCAATTAATACCATTTGCTCCCGCAGGCCCCCTTGGTCCTGCCGGTCCTATTGGTCCTGCCGGCCCTATTGGTCCTGCCGGTCCCCTCGGACCTGTTGCTCCTTGACAATCTTTTGCGTCCCACTTTCCGTCACCGTTTTTATCTTCTCCAGGGTCCTTTTTCCCGTTTCCGTTCAAATCCCAGCAATTGATTCCGTTAGCTCCTGGAGGTCCTTGTGGCCCCGGCGGCAAGGGTTGTTTCAAGGAATCGGCGTACAGCGCGACCATGGCGATGGGGCTGGGATAGATCGGGATCGGGGGTCGTAAGGTCTCGCCATCGACTGTCAGGCGCAGCGCAATCCGTTTCTGGAAAATCAAGGGATTGAGCGGATTGCGAACAGTATCGACGCTTCCAATCGCATGTTCGAAAATACCGTTGTTGACCTTCAACTGGCTGACAGTTTCCGAAAAGAGTACTTGAAACGGGTTCGTATCGAGATCGATAAGCTCGAACATCACCTTGAAAGTCCCGTTGTAGCGGTCTCCATTCGGTTTCGTCAGGCATCCCTGGTAGTGAAACTGGCGGAATACAGGCGGTGACGGTATCTCGCCGGAGACGTCGGGAAGTTGGTTTTGTCCAAACATGAGCGCGGGAAGAACCAACATCGCGATTACCACGACACATCGTAAGCGAAATCGTTTCATGTATCCTCCTTTTCAGAATAGTTCGACATGACGCGTGTGATTGTTGTGTATTATTAAGAAATGAATCCTCGAACGCGGGAAGTTAGCGTTTTTTAATATGAATGTCAATACGCCGTAATGCGGGGACTAAAGACGACTCCTGCGAATGCACAACGGGGTGACCGTCGATGATTAAAGACGAATTCCCGTGCGCTCGGGACGGCGGCGAAGGCTATAAAGGGACGGGGTCGCCTTTTTCTTCGCCGGAAT
The DNA here is from genome assembly GCA_013152135.1 of Chlorobiota bacterium. GTDB lineage: Bacteria > Bacteroidota > Ignavibacteria > SZUA-365 > JAADGX01 > JAADGX01. Next base: position 3,736 of record JAADGX010000076.1, on the reverse strand, counting down.
GCTGTTCAGGATTAAGGACTATCTCAATAATAACAACGGTCGATAGGTGATGCCGTCGGTTGTTTTTAGTCTTGCAAAGTACACTCCCGGTGGAAGACCCGAGCCCGTGAATGACGTCGCGTACGTTCCGGGCGTCCTGAGATCCTTTGCCAGGGTCCGGACGACGCGGCCGTATCCGTCCACGATCTCCAGCGTCGTGAACCCGGCGCGCCGGACGCTGTATCGAATGGTCGTTGCGGGATTGAAAGGATTGGGATAAATACTGGTGATGCGGCTTGTTGACGGTTGTGGTGCCGGGCGATCAGCCACGCCGGTCACGGCAAAGCGGAAGTAATCGAACCGTGCCGGGATGGATTTGGGCGTGGCGGTTATGCCGTAGCCATTGGCGGCCTGCAAACCGATGCGGGCTTTTCGTTTCGGAAAGTGCAGCGTTTCCTGTCCGATGAGACGCCACGTAATCCCGTCCAGGCTGTAGGTCGCGGTGAAGATGGTATCGTCGGTGCGGGACAAGCGCAAGTACAGGATGGAAGCGGTGATGTCGTTCACGATGTCCATGATGGCGGAAGCGTTGACCTCGAATTCCATCCATACGCCGTTGATCGATGTCTCGTAGATGCCACGGGACACGCGGATGTAGTTGTCGTCGTCGATGTAATAGATCAGGCCGGCGTTGTGAAACATGGAATCGGGATTGAAATAAAGCCTGGTTTCAAATCGAAACGTTCCGCGGGGCGCATCCTGGAGAAGAATGTTCTTCACGTTGTTATACGAGGTGCCTTCCAGCGCCCCCGCTTCCGTGCGTATTTCCAGCTCGGTTGATGTCAAGAACCAATTATCCGGGTTTTCTCGAATCCATGACCACTGGCTGCCGAGATTCAGCGAGTTGAATTCATCACTTTGGGCGATGGCGATAAAACTCCAGCAAAACAGTACGAGGGAAAAAGCTGCGCGGGAAAACATTGTGTCTCTCCGGTAAATGGCGAAGTGCTAAACGGTCTGTTCAAAAAAGGCTCTGATGGTGCGCCCCGTCAGGTCCTTTGTCGCGATGGCGCATCATCTCATTGTATGTGTGGAGCTATACAGTCCGAATTTCACGGGAACTGCGAAACGGGTTTTCGCTCCCATTTTAAAGCAACCTATTATTCCGTCGAGAGAAGTGCAACGGAATCAGGCAGCACCAGGACTACGACGCGATTGGACTCGTTGCCGTTCGCAACGATTTTGAATGAAGCGGACCCGATCTCCGTGAATTCGTACGTGCCGTTCTGGTTCGTTGCGGATTTCCATCCGCAATCTGATATCGTGATGTCGGCGAAGCTGTGGTTCCCGCCGGCGAGGTAGCTCGGTTTGGAATAATATGTCTGGGCCTTTGAAGCCAGGCGCATGCAATCGTTGATCAACGCGTCGGTATTCGATTGCTTCATGTTGGTGCCAAAAATAGTGACGCTGACGCTGACAGCCAGACCTACCACAATGACGCCTACAATGATGAGCATATATTGAATGGTTCCCATGGAATTCCTCCTGACAGACACACTTTGTATTGTTCCATCAGAAAAATAACATCACAACCTTACAGGAACATGACTTTTAAATTAATTCCTGTTAAGGAAAGAGCAGGCTGTTTTCACTGCGGGACGTCAGTTATTCCACGTCGATCATGATGCTAATGGCTCCCCGCAAATCGCCCGTTTTGTAGCCGACCGCCTTGTCGCTCGGGTAGCGCTCCTTTAAAAGCGAGGTCACCTCCGGCGACAGGTTCTGACCGTGACACTTCAGGCATACAGGGACGACGGTCAACGGTTTCAGGTAACGCGCTATCTTTTTACCGTCGATCTCGACGATTTCAAAATACTCGCTTTTTGCTGTGAGCCTGCCTTCCTGTTTCAGATCCGCGAACTCCTCCAGGATTGCTTTTTCGAAATCATCGGGCGCGTCAGCCGGATTGCGCGGCTTTGAAGTCACCCGCCGGATGGTTGCGCCCCGTGATTCGCCGAACGCGCGTGTAAGCTCCTGAGCAGTGTCCGCACACACGGCAATCGCCTCCGCGGGGCCGCCCGCCAGCAGGTGTTTCTTGAGAACGGAGGAAAGCTCTTTCTGGAATCCGGTCGCGATCGTCCTCGCATTGGCCAGGTATTTCTCTTTCGCGGATTGTGCGTTTCCGGATTGTTTCGGAGAGCTGCATCCTGCGACAGCAACGAGCAGAACGACCACTCCCGCCGTTTGCATGATTCTTTTCAGCATTGTTCCTACCATTATCTGATGATGATACTGATTTATCATGTTGAAGAGTAGGAAAATCCTTGTAATAAAGAAACCGCCGGCGACCTGTTTACCGGCGGTTATTGCCCTTCGAGAGGAAGGTTCCTGAGGTGGGATATGTAGGTAAGATGTTGCGAATGATCCCGGGCGCTGAAACCCGGGCTGATGAACGCTTTGTTTCGTGTGTCATCATATGAATGCGGATCAGAAATGATCCGGGCATCGAAGTTTTGTACGATGGAAAGATGGAATAGATTCAGGGGGACGAATTATTACCCTGGTGAAGCTCGTTCATTTCCCTTCCCGCAAGCGGAAAGTAATCGGTGATCTATTTTTTCCTGAATTGCAACGTGAGAGGCACTCCCTTGAACCCGAATTCCTTGCGCAGTCGTCGTTCCAGGAATCGCCGGTAACTCTCGGGCAAGTGCTTGGGTTCATTGGTGAAGAACAAGAACACCGGCGGTGCGGTTCGAACCTGTGTGATGAACGAGATCTTGATTTCCCGTCCCGTCGGCGTGGTAGGAGGCGGCGTAGCTTCGATGTAGGGGCGAAGCTGCGCGTTGAGTTCCGATGTAGGAATACGGCGGTTCCGCTGTTCGAACACCTCGCGGCTCAGCGCGATGGCTTTGCTGATTCGTTGCTTGGTGAGAGCCGATATGAACACCACCGGAATGTAGTCGAACATCTTAAGGTGGTCGAAAATAGCTTGTTCGAATTCACGCGTCGTACCAGTATCCTTTTCCACCAGGTCCCACTTGTTGACGGCCAGCACGATTCCTTTCCTGCGCTTCACGACTTCTTCGATGATGTCGGCGTCCTGGTGAGTGAGCTGTGACTGGGCGTCGAGGAGCACGAGCGTAACGTCGCAGCGCTCTATGCTGCGCATGGTGCGAAGCGTGGAATAGAACTCGATGTTCTCTTTCACCTTGCTTTTCCGACGCAGCCCGGCCGTGTCGATGAGAACGATTTCCTCGCCGTGATACTTGAGCACGGAATCGATGGGATCGCGGGTGGTGCCGGCAATTTCCGTCACCAGCGCGCGCTCCTCGCCGATCAACGCGTTGACGAGCGATGACTTGCCGACGTTGGGACGGCCGATGACCGCAAGCCGCATGCGCGGATCCTCGTTGCGGGCTTCGCGCTTGGGCAGGACCGCTACTACTTCGTCCAGGAAATCCCCGATTTTCCGCCCGGTAACGGCGCTGATGCTGTGTGGCTCGCCGAGACCAATGGCGTAGAACTGCCCGGTCTCCAACTCCACTTTTTCGCTGTCGATTTTATTGACCGCCAGGATAACCTTGTCGGTTCTCTTCCGGAGAATACGAGCGATTTCCTCGTCCATGGGATGGATGCCCGCTTTCCCGTCAACCACGAATATGACGAGATCCGCTTCGCGGATGGATATCTCGACCTGCTCCCGTATGCCTGAAGCTGTTTCCGTTTTCGATTTAACACGAAAACAACAATCCCCAAC
>JAADGX010000272.1 GCA_013152135.1 Chlorobiota bacterium | reverse complement strand
GAGGCATCCATGGTGCTCCGTGAATAGAGCGTGTAGCTCGCGGTGGACAAGTCGTGGCTCCACAGGGGCGAATTCGCAACCGTGGTGTTCGCGTTGTGCGGAATGTGACACGGCTTGCACGTTTCGTAATTCGCCCACGAAGCATCATCGAAGTCGTGATGACTTTGATCGATATCAGGCGCCGGTTTTTTCGGCCCCGTGTAATTACATACTTCAGTGGTTTTGACACTTCCCGCGCCCAAGCTGTGGACGCATAAAACACAGGCGATCAGCATCGCGCCCGTCATAATGAGAAATCTTTTGACGTCCATTGTTTTCCCCCAATGTAGTCTTTGCTGTTTCTTTTATTTATTAGTGATTCATGCATTTCAAAATGTCAACGTCGATATGTTTTTTCTTCATGACACGCAGGCCTGCACGATCCCCCGCTCTCGGTCGTTTGATAGTGCAGCGGCATTTCCCATTTCCCGAACCTGATTTTCTTGGCAATCAAGTGCTCATTGTCGGAGCCGTGCACGTCGTGGCAATCAACACATACCATCGCCTTTTCCTTCATGACGTGGACGACGTGAAGATTCTTCCGACCATTTCTGAATTCCGTGGCGCTGTCCGTTTCAGGGGATTGCAAAAACTCGGGGTCATGGCATTCGAGACAAAACGCAAATGAAGACAGCTTCGGTTTCGTGTAATTCCCCTTCGGGAATCTCTTGGGAAGGAGGAAATCGAATTGGGCCGCATGCGGCGCATGACAAACATCACACCCGTCCTCGACCGGTGGATGAACGTACTTGCTGTTTTCCACTTTCTCCCTGATATTCACCCGTATCTTATCCGGAGATCTTCTGCTGTCGGAGTGGCACTGGTAACACAGCGCGCGTTCTTTCTTTCGCAACAACGTCTCGTGTGAGGAACTGTGAGGTAAATGGCACCCCAGGCAAGATTTCCTCTCCGTAATGGCCGGATGAACGACCGGCGACGAGGCCAATTCCTCTTTCATATCCTCATGACACGTGTAGCAGAGATCGGGCACGGACTCTTGCAACAGCCACGACTGGTCGGATACATGCGGTTCGTGACATTCCATGCACTCCTCTTCGAACGGCGGGTGAACCGATTTCTCCTTTTCCTGTTTTTCGATATCCTTGTGACATACGAAACACAAATAGGGTATACCGACTTTTAGCAGCGATGGCTGAGCGGACTGATGCGGATCATGACATTCCACGCATTTCCCTCTCCGCATGGGAGGATGCCGGGATGATTTTTCTTCGTCATCAACATCGTGGCATGTATTACATAGGTCACCAGGGGTCTTTGCCAAGAGCAATTTCGGGGTGTTGGAACTATGCGGAGAATGGCAGGTAAGGCAATCGCCTTCTTCAAAGGGGCTATGAAGCGTATTCCCTTTTTCCGGGCCATCGTGACATTGGAAACAAAGATCCGGCACGGCTTCCGCAAGCTTGAACTCGTCTCCTTGTGAGTCTGGATGCTCATTCCCGTTCGATTCGTGACAGGTTTCACAATCATCCGTGGCAGCTTCGTGAACGGTCGATTTGTCCATCAGCTTTTCATGGCATCCTGAAGCGACACACCCGTCTGCAACGCTTGGACCGGACGATACGTTGTTGAACGTGAACACGCCCCACGAAAAGATGATTGCCAATACTATGAATTGTACAATACCCTGCATCAGAATTCCCGCTCGATTCTCACGTAACCACCGATGTATTGTCGTTTTTCTTGCTGGAGGAAGACACTCTTGTACGCCTCACCCCCGATATGAAACGATATTCTCCTGTAAGCAAAGATGAGTTCTCCTTTCACCAGTCCGATATCCAGGTCCAGGCCTCGCCCGCGTTGATACCGGTACGTGCCTTCCACGGAAGCACTCATGTCTTCCGAAAATGGCACCATGAGTCTTGCTGAAGCGTCATAGAACTTCTGCCGCTCTCCCTCATCCGTCAGATCGACATCCTGTGCGTTACCGGATAGCGATACATTAGTATTGAAAAGCCTTACATTTGTTGAAGCATATACTCGCCGGGAAAAATACGGCACGATATTGCTCAACATCTGGTCGAACTCGACTCCTATAGTAAAAACACCGAACTTAAAACTACCTCCTGCGGTCCGCTGCCTGATAGTCTTCAGATTCAGTGATTCCGCCAGATCGGGGTCGTCAAACGACCAGTCGTTGTATTCGAAATAGAGATTCAACATACCGTTAAACAAGTGTAAACCTGCACGCGTTCTCTGACCCGAAGCCCGGTACTTGTACGAGGGATTCCGGTTCGCCTTGTAATCGACGTACACCGTCTCACCAGTGGCAATGCGACCGCCCGGCATCCTGCGAATCTCGATGAAGTTTCCTCGTTGGATCAGAATGTAATCGAAATTCTCTTGAAACACGAGTGTTTGCGTTTCATCCGTGACGACGACACTGCCACGGTTCACGAACGGTACTTCCAACAACTCGATCTTCGTATCATCAAGAACATGCGCCTCGTCAAGGATCGTACTGAACACAGTCTCGCTCTGGCGGCGCTCTCTCCTCTGACGGTACCGGTAGGACAATTGCAACGCACCGAAGGGTATCTTTTTCCGGTATTCGAAACCGGCATTCCCGTCCTTGATCGTCTCGGTGTATTCGGTATGAAACGTTTTATAGTATTCCAGATGGCCAGAAGACGTCAAACTTTGGAATAAACGATGTTCGATGTTTCCGGTTAATGTATGCATTTTCCATTGAACCGGGTCTTGTTTAAAATCAAAGTACCGATACCCCAGACTAGAACGGAAATTCCAGGGCAATTGCAGCATCGCGGTCTCTTCTGCTTGTATTCTGTCGTAGACGAGGTTTTCACGCTGGATTTCATAGGAAGCGTTGGTGTTGAAGCGAGCGGTCCCGGCTGAATCGATAGGCATGCTGCTGTAAAAGTACGCTCCTCCGATCTTGCTGTTGATGAGCTGCTGGCTGTAATATTCGCGGAAGTAATCCTCGTATGAAACGCGAAGGCGCTGTTCATCCAGTTTATAAAGCGAAGTTTGCGCGTTCAGGGTGAAATCGTCACGTATCGTCCACAAACGCCGTCCCGTCTGTAGTTCGTTTTGAAGATTGTCATCCTTCTGATAAGAGAGAGAAAGGGGGAAACTGCGGCTCCGTAAATTGATTCCTCCGCCATATACTTTCACAAATGTCTCGACATCGGTAAATATATCCCGGTTCAGGTACATGTGCGTATATTCACCAAAACCGGATAATGATATTGGCAACCCCTTGAATAAAACACCCTTGATTCCGGCTTTCTCCGCCGTCGAGACCTCGCTCCAGTCGGGGGAAACCAGGTACAGGTCGCGGCGCGTCATGGGATTGTACTCGCCGTATGCATTCACCAACAGGAACTTGGGATGTATGAAATAACTCTCCGTGCGCATGTTGATATCCCCCGTCCATATCGTAGCTTCCTGGTCTTCGAAGAATCCCGTTCTTAATGTCGTCTTTAATGCACGGTATTCGCCTCCCAGCGAGAGCTTGCCCTTTAGCGATCTCAGGCGCCAGATGGCAAATTGATCTTCGGATTGGCTATATAGAATTGCTGGTAATCCCATCATCAAAATCAGGAGAAATACAACCGGCCTCGGTATCGCAATACGTTCATCCCGCTCTTCCGTCATGTTTCTTTTCTTTTGAATCCCACAGGTTGAGCCCTGTATTGGTTATTCCTGTCAGTTTATCATAAACCTGTCCTCGCCCCCATGGGGATCGTGACAGTCGGTACAATCGGAATCGTCTATGCCGTCATGCACCTCATTGGCAAACACGTCGGATTTCTCATGACAGTAGAGGCACAAATCCTGGCCTTTGCGTTTCAGCATCTTCGGATACTCAGACATGTGCGGGTGGTGGCACCCCGTGCAATATCCCCCAGCGACCGGACCATGCAAATGCGAATAGGTTTCCGAAAAATCGTCATGACACTGGTAGCAGAGGTCCGGCTGTTCCATGACCAGCCGGTTCCCCCCCCTCGTGCTATGACAGTCGCCGCACGCACGCTCACGATACGGTTCGTGAAAGACAAACTTGGGCTCTTGCTTTTTCAGCGCGCGGGCGGAATCGGCACGCCGCGTCGAATCGAATCCGGGCGGGATTTGCGGGCGTTCTTCCTTTTTGTTCGGGTTGGGCACGCCATCAAAGAACACGGACAACACGCGATAACGCTCCGCCGGCGAACATCCTACCAGTAACGCCAGAATCGCGATGCCGGAAATGATAAAAGGGCGATATGGAAACCGGGATGACATTCCGGAGCTGTACCAATCTATTTCTCTTCCACGAAGCCATAGACATTGATCTTGTCGGGACCAAACTGGTTTGTGACAAAAATCAGGTATTTGAGATTGAAAGCCGGATCAACCAAGGGCTGAAAATACTGTACGTTATCGTAGTCAATGACAACCTTGGCCGGGAGCCACATATCGCCAGGGCCTTTATATGGACCACCGAAGAACATGAGGAGCTTCCCTTCGGAATTGAACATCTGGACATTTTCAAAAGCGGCATCCACGACGTAGAGAATACCGTCGCGGTCCACGGCAATACCCTTGGGGCGCACCTGCTGGCCCAGCATGGCGCCGAGGCTCCCGTACGTCCGTATGTATTTCCCCTTGACCGTGAACTCTTTCACATTCGCGGAACCCATGTCGCTCACGTAGAGTCGACCATTTCTCACATATATATTCGAAGGTGAATAGAGCACTCCTTCAGGATCCGTGCGATCGTTCGGCACGGAATACAATAACGAGTAATTTTCTTTTGAATAGACCTTGATTTCGTGATTCTTGATGTCGGCGACAAATATTTTATCCTCGTAAGGAAAAACATCGGTAGGCTTTATTACCGAGGCATCCCCAAAACTGGCAATATATTTCAGATTCTTATCGAAAATGACTACTTGTTTTCTTTCAACATCGGCAACATAGAGCACACCATTTGTATCAATGAAACAATTGATGGGCTTTTTCAGCATTCCCCTCCCACCAGGTGTAAACAATTCATATGTGTAATTGTTGAGGTCAACAACGTCCAGTCCTTTTACACGCGTGTCACAGATAAAAATCCGTCCTTTGTAAATAGCAAGCCCGTACGGCTTGAAAATTGGGATAGGCTCCCTTGGCCCAGCCAGGATTTTCATGAGCCCAGTGCGTTGGCCTGTTATATCTACAGAATTACTGAAGGATGTAAGAAATTGAATACGTGCCGTATCCGGTGGCGAGGGATACACGATGATACACGATAAGCTGGTCCGGACCAGACAGTACGTGTTTACCCGATGAACACGCGCCCAAAATGACTGCAATAGCAAGTACTGCAAAATAGTGATACCGAATCCTGTTCATATTAACCTCTCCTGTTTAAAACACCTGATAGGTGCGAGCATAAAGCCCGCACCTATCAGACTCAGGTTCATGCGCCGAACGACTTACTTGTCGTGACAAGTCAGACACAGGGCGCTTGCGGAATTGGACTTCACCAGGAATGGCGAATTCGTGTTATCGTGCGGATCATGGCAGCTCGCGCACTGCAATTTGCTGTTCGAATCGAGCATATCCGCGTCGATTGTGCTCCCAAGACCGGAGTTCGTCGTCGTGGGGTCGTTCAATTCACCATCGCTGGTAGCCAACGATGCGTTATAAACAAACGAAACCGGGTGATCGTCGGATAAATCCGTTCCCAATTTCGCGTCACCAGTGATGTAGTTCGAACCATTTGTCACACTGCCGAAATTTTCTAACGCTACCGTACCATCATGGCAGCTCAAGCAGAGCTTTGA
>JAADGX010000017.1 GCA_013152135.1 Chlorobiota bacterium | reverse complement strand
ATATCGTGATACACGCGCGCGCCGCTTTCGCGAAGCCGCTCCGCCGTATCGAGGGAGACGTCCGCGGCGGTCATGGCGTTGAGATACACGAGATCCGCTGGAAGAAACGCCGCGATGCGTTCGTACGGGATGGCCGGCAGACGGCGAACGAGGCAGGTGTTGTAGTGTGTGGCGCTGTCGAAAAAAAGCTTCACACGTATTGTCGGTCCGGTGACCCTGTACACGCCGTCCGTCCGTACTCCGGGCAGCCGTTCGAGTGTCGCGGTAAGTTCATCGTAAATATCTTCGCCCGCGGGAAACACGGGAATAATCTCATCGCCCTCACGCGACAGCGCGGAAAACACGGATACGGGAAAGAATGCCCCGCCATAGCTCCATGTCACACTTCCATCGGCGGCGTGAATTTCATCGAGGACGAAATGGCAGGGAATAATAATGCGCATCAGTGCTCCCCGTCCAGGTAAAGGCTGTCAGCATCAATCAAACCCTTCTTGCGAAGCGATTCAAGCAGGCGCTGCAGCCGGTGTCTCTGTCGCCGCAATTCTCTCCACTGCAAATCCAACGAGGAGGCTGGCGGCTCCTGCTCCACCTTTTCCAGCGGTCCGAACACACGTCCCAGGAGCCAGTGGGATCGCATCGCGTACACGGCTTTCGATATCTGGTCGGCGGCGTTGCTTGCGTCGTGTGAAACCGCCTGGAGATCGCCCAACAGCGCGTTCAGGGAATCATACATGGAACGATCGGTGATCAACGCTCCCAGTGTTCCCTGTCCTTCGTTCATCTTGCGCACGAAGATTTCCACCTGGCGTGTCGCTTCGTTCGCGCGCATGACCGTGGAATCGGATCGCAGCACCAGGCGGTACACTGCCTGCGTGAGGTCCTCCATGATGGCGGATAATCCCAGGAGCTGCCGGTTCACGAGAGCGAGGGTGGTATCCGTCTTCGTGGTGATTTGCTCGAAGTTCCGGTACACCGCATCATCCTTTAACAGCAACCCCAGCGTGCCAACGCCCCTGTTCACGTCAACGAAAATATCCTTGACCTGCCCGGCAATGAATTTGGTGGTATCCACCAGCATGCGCGCATCAGCGGTGAGGTCCGCAAGACTGTACGGTTGAATCCCGATAATGAAATCGTAATCATTGACGGGTTGCGACGCGGCGCTGCCGGTATAGATATTGATAATCTTGTTTCCGACAAGTCCTTCCTGATCGATCCGGGCGTGTGAATCGCGCTTGATGAAAGGCCGGATGCGTTCTTCGAGACGCAGCGTCAGGCGCACGGAATCGCCCCGGACGAGGCTGATGTCCGAAACGGTGCCCACACTGTAACCGGAGAGATACACCAGTGTCCCTGGTTTGACGCCTTCCACGGAGGTGAAATTCACCCGTACGAAAAACGCCGAGCTGAACAGCTTGCTTTTCTCGCCCACGAACAATATCCCCAGAGTAATGGCAACGACGCCAAGAACGATCAGAAGGCCCACACGGAATTTTGAATGCGATGGTTTCATGCTATCTCAGGTTGAAAAAATGCTCGTGTCAATGGATACTCACTTCTCAGCATTTCGTCGAAGGTGCCCTCTTCGACGATACGCCGGTCGTGCAAAATACAGATACGGGTTGCAACAATGCGCGCGCATTCAAGATCATGCGTTACCGTAACCGATGTCGTCCCGAAACGCCCCTCCAGCTCATGAATGAGCTTGCTTATTTCCCTGGCGGTGACCGGATCCAGTCCCGCCGTTGGTTCGTCGTAAAAAACGATATCCGGCCGGGTGATGATAGCCCTGGCCAAACCGATTCGTTTCTTCATCCCGCCGCTGAGTTCGCTGGGCATCTTATCGATGGCGTCCAGGAGATCAACCAGCTTCAATTGCTCCTCTACCCGTGCCGTGATTTCCTCCTCGCTCAGTGCCGCATGCCTCCGCAGCGGGAATTCAAGATTTTCCCGCACGGTCATCGAATCGAAGAGCGCCGCGTACTGGAACACGTACCCGAAATGTTTTCGCAGCTTGTTGAGCTGAGCAGGTTTCATTCCAATCACTTCCTGCCCCATAACCCGGATACTCCCCTTTTCCGGCGTCAGCAATCCAACGATGCTCTTTAACAATACGCTCTTCCCCACGCCGCTGCGCCCCAGGATGACCACGGCCGATCCCTTGGGAACGTGAAGGGACACGCCACTCAGAACCACATGGTCTTCGAACCGTATGAGTATATCCTTGACATCAATCATGACGTTGCGCTCATCCGAATATGTAAAGGGTCAACCGGACGAGGATCATGTCCACGAAAATGATGTGCAACGAAGCGTACACGACGGCGGCGGTTGCGGCCCGCCCCACGCCGCGCGTCCCCGAATCCGCCGTAAATCCCTTGTACGACCCGATGATACCAATGATGAATCCGAAGACCGCCGTTTTCGCCACTCCGGGGATAATATCAAAGAACGTCAACGAGTTGATGACATCCGTGAAATAGAGTTGGAAGCTGGACGTGTACGTTATCGTCTCCGCCACGTACCCTCCCAGTATGGCCAGGAAATCAACGTAGGCGGTAATAAGGGGCATCATGATGGTGCACGCCACCACTCGCGTGACAACGAGGTACTTGTAAGGATCGACGCCATTGACTTCCAGGGCGTCGATTTGTTCGGTAACCCGCATGGAACCGACTTCAGCGGCGATGCCGGAGCTGACACGCCCCGCCACGATGAGCGCGGTTATCACCGGACCAAGCTCCCGAACGATGGACAACGCGATCATGGCCGGGAGATAGCTCCCAGCCCCGAATCGATCCAGTGTGGGACGTGTCTGCATAGCCAGGATCAATCCCATGATGAACCCGACCATGCTCACGAGGGGAAGGGACTTTGCGCCCAGGTCGTCAAGATGCTTGCGCACCTCGCCCAGTTCGAACGGCGCTTTGAATACCGACGTGAAGAACCTCAGCGTAAAAACGCTGAGATCGTAAACGTCCTCAAATCCTTTTCGCATTCCTGCACTGAATTGATCGATACCCCGTGAATGCCCGTTCATGTCATTCCCTTACCACTGCCGTCCGGCATGTGTCGGCAAGTTCCCTGTTTGTTGTAGTGACGATGAATCATATCCAGTTAAAGTAGTATTTCATCCTTGATATTCAAACCTGGGACCCGCCGTCGGACCCCGTTTTCATCAGGCGGCGAGCCTGTTGGTCGATGTCCGGATAAAATACGAAAAGCCACCGATAGCATTCATGGTATTTGATTCTCCCTGCCCACTTGACTATGTTTTATGGAATTTCTATCGCATGGAGCGCGAACACGAAATATGAGTTTTTCCTACGTCCTGAATGAAAGCCTGGCCGGTTTCTGGCGCACCCGGACCAACAGCCTGATAACAATTTTAACGGTCAGCATTTCACTACTCTTGCTCGGCATTTTCTACCTCGTCACGCAGAGTTTCAACAACCTCATGGATATGATCAAGGCCGGGGTCGAGATGGAAGTGTTCCTTCGTGAAGACATCGGGGATATCACCGCCGAGAAGATCGGACAAACGCTCGTCCGCATACCCGGCGTGGGGTCGGTGGAATTCGTTTCCAAGGAACGGGCGTTGAAGATATTCGCCGACGAGTTCGGAGAATCCTTTACCGACCTGCTTACAACCAACCCCCTTCCCCCCAGCTACAAGGTCCGTCTCGAGCCCGAATACCTCCATCCGGACAGTGTCGCCGTTCTGACCCGCGAGATTTCCCGCATCTCCGGCGTGGAAAGCATCGTGTACCGGAAAGAATACATTGAACTGCTGGGAAACCGCCTGTCCACCTGGAAGATGTTCACCCTTGTTATCGGGATCATCCTGGCCCTGTGCGCCGTCATCCTGGTGGCGAACACCATCCGATTGACGATTTACGCCCGGCGCGAGATCATCCGGACGATGAAACTGGTCGGCGCAACACGATCGTTCATCCGGCGACCGTTCATCATCGAAGGGATCCTTCACGGTGTCCTCGGGGGCATCATCGCCTCAGCGCTCATCGAGTTTATCTTCGTGTATTTCCTGGAGCCCATCCTGACCGATCTCCACCTCGCGCTGCGGCCGGTTCTCCCGTTCTACCTCGAGCTGATCTTTCTCGGCGGCTTCCTGGGATGGCTCGGCAGCGTCACATCCATCCGGCGCTTCCTTTCCGAATCGCTGATCACCGCGCCAGGCCAATGACCGCGACAGCATTCCGGTTCATCGATCAGCTCCGGTCCAATGATCCATCCGGCGTTTACCAACAAGAAAAGAGATATGAGCGATAAAAACATGTCCTCGGAGTTTCCCACGGTCCCCGGCGGAGCTCGACTGGTATTGAAATACGTATCGAAATTTCCTCCACCTCAAGAAGCCACTTCCGAAGAAACAAAGCTCGAAGCAGGCACCCTCCGTGATGCAAGCCCTCGCTGGCTGGCTCTCGGCTGCCGCGAAGGAACGACGGCCATCGCGCTGGCGTCCAAATACGCCGTTTCCGTTCTCGGGGTGGACGACGACGCGGAAGCCCTGATGGCGGCACGGTTTTTCCACCAGCAGGCGAAACTCAAAGGATCGGTGAAATTCCGCTTCATGGATCTCGATGCCCTCGATCTTGCACCGGAATCTTTCTCCGCCGTCATCTCGGAAGGGAACCAGGCGAGAATACCCCTGCCCCGCCTGGTCGATCTCGCACAATCGTTGTTGCGGAGCGACGGCCTCTTGTATCTCCTGGACGCCGTCTGGCTAAGGCGCCCCGTCCCCACCTACGTGAAAGACGTCTGGGAAACCGTCGAACGGCCGATCCATACCCTGGAGGAATCCTGCGATATTGTGCGCGAACACGGGTTGGAGGTCCTCACGGCGGCGGACGAAACGCAAGCGCTGGCCGCTTTCTATTCCGGGCACCTGGATGCAGTTCGCGAAGCGGGCAGGCGCCCGGAGTACTCGTCGGGGGAAATGAAGAAAATTCTATTGAAGTACAAACACGAAGTGGACGTGTACACGCGCCACCAGGGAAAGAAATGGATGGGCTACGGAGTCATCGTGGCGGAAAAACCCTCAAAACAGGGTCAATCCCAAACGGAATCCTGAGCGAAGTCCTGAGCGAAGTCGAAGGACGGAGCCGAAGGACGGAGCCGAAGGACGGCCACCCTACCTATCGAGACCGGCAACGAAACACAGGTAGCTAACCAGCATGTCCACCGCCACCTCGTTATGTCCTCCGCGCGGAATAATGACATCCGCTTCCGCTTCGGATGGCGCAACGAACTGCCGGTGCATGGGAAGAACGCTCGACAGGTATTGCTCGCGGACGGAGGTT
>JAADGX010000299.1 GCA_013152135.1 Chlorobiota bacterium | reverse complement strand
ATCCACATCAGGATCGAATTGATGCTGATGAAGTCGTAATCGTCGTTCTTGCTGGTCTTCGATAAACCATCACCATCCGGACCTCCGGAAGCTAGGACGACTGGCATTCCAATGAGTGCAAACAGAAGCATCAATGGAATTATTCTTTTCATTTGTTATATCTCCTACTAAATTCACGCATGTTCTTCAAACGCTTTGGTTCGGACTTAAAAATCGAACCGGAGGCCAAATCTGATCTGGCGCGGTGGCCCGAACAGGTTGGCATTCGCGATGTTCAATTGGTAGTAAAGGTCTTTGAACAGGCTCGTGTAAATATCACCGTATGGAGAGTAATTCGCAATATCAGCCTGTCCTTCTTCCGAAGTCAAGTATCCGTTGTCGTCCGCTGTACCACTAGTGATGAAGACGTCTTCAACATTCTTGGTATTCAGAACATTGATAATCCATACGTAGAAATTCAGGTCTAGCGGACCAACGGTAACCGTTTTGTCCAGACGTAAATCAAGCTGGAAGTTCCATGGCGTCCGTGAAGCGTTCAACTCCTCAATCGGTTGGCGACGATTACGGAAGCTCTTGTCATCGACTCGTGTATAGGGATGGCCGCTATTAAAGGTGAAGAGAATGTTCAATCCCAGTCTTTCTAACGGGTAGAGGCTTCCCATCTTGGGGCCATCATCGACACCAAATCGATAATCGAGATTGATCGATCCCCGGTGAGTCTGATCGAATGCCAGCGCTGTAGCGTATTGTGGGAAGAACGGAACACGTGTCGGGGATTGCCAGATCATCCGGAATGCCGTTGACGGGCTGGAACCCGTGCCGCGAGCATCCGAGAATGTATAGTTCGCATTTGCTTGGATTCGCTCCGTGCGCCGCAGGTCGATTTTCAATTCCATACCAACCGTCGTGGCAAAGTCGCCATTGACCCAAGCATAATACGCCTGGTGCGGAGCGCCTTCTTCGGCAGTAATTTGTCGCTGCTGAATCTGGCCGCGAATATCCTTGTAAAAAGCTCCAATATCAAACGCCAGGTTGTCTCCAATTTGTTGACGGAAACCAATATCATACTGCGTTGTCCGCTCCGGACGCAAACCGAAACCAACCGGCGCTCCGATAGCATAACCGCCCTGAATATTGTCCGCTACGAGAGAAGCACCCAGGTAGATATCGCGCAAGCGGCTCTGCTGAATAAACTTGCCGTACTGCGCATAGAATACGGTCTGGTCAGTCACGGGGAAAGAGAAACCCAATCGCGGACTAACGGTCTGCGATGCTTCTACGTCAACAAACTGGTCTGCCCTGATATTCCCATCGCTATCGAATTCAATGAAGTGAGGATTCTTAAACGCCTTGTCATCGGTGTTGATATAATCGTAACGTAAACCGGCGTTGATAACGATGTCCTCGTATTCGATTTTGTCCTGTATGAAGAACGCGGCGAATACCGGCTTTTTCGGTCCTTCCAAACCAGTATCAATCTCATTACCCCATTGATCGTATCCGTAGTTATTGATACGGTTTGTCACCTGGAGTTGGCGATCTGTGATGTCCGGTGAATTGCGAAGCGCACCGGCAAGGGCAACTACACGGCCGTTAGCATAATTACGGATAACGTAGGAAGTAAACTCGCCACCCAGGCGGAATTCATGCTCACGACCCAACTGGTGTGTCACCGCCAACTTTGCTCCGATGGATTGATACCTGCTCTTGCTGTATGCTGACAACGGAGTTCCATACGTGCTCCAAACATATCCGTAGCCATACATGGGGTTCGGTCCCAGACCGTCTGCACGGAAATACGGATATCCAATCTGCGCGTTTGCAAGCGAATCACCATACAACGCGAGATCGTGCTTGAAATCCGGATCCATGCTGATATTCCGGGTGAAGAAATAATTCAGGTTCAATTCATAAAAGGTGTTCTTGCTTAACAAGTGCGTGAACTTCAAATTTGCGGCAAGGTTCTCCGACTGGCGCAACGTCGCACGTCGTTCCGCAAGAAACGTGGTTATACCAACACCGCCACGACTCGTCCCATAACCATAGTTCGCACCGAGGCGAATATTGATGGGGTTAAGATCGGCCGTGATATTTCCATTCAACACGTAGTTTTCACCCGCAGCGTTGACAATCTTTCCCGCCGGGTACACGATGTCGATGAAATCGGCTTTGGCGCCAAGACGAGGATCGAAGATACCATCCTTTGGCAGGTATTTATATTTCCCGCTCGGATCGGGGAGAAAGTTTCCATTCTCGTCGGTCTGATACTTGGTAGCATCAGGAAGGTTCTGCCAAGCGGCGGTTTGACGAATTGGCTCGTAATATTGGGTCAGGTTAAATCCTTCCCAGTACCTGATCGGTGTGCGATTGAACGAATTCTGCCCGGCAATGAAGAACTTCACTGGTCCGACCAACGGCCCACCCGCGGTCAGAACGTACGTACTGACACCATATGGATAGGTACCCATGGTCTTTTCGCCGGGTGTGCCCCAACTATCAGTGAAAATCTCTCCGGAAATATTCAGTTTCCTTCCACCCGTGCGAATCGACGTGGAAATAATTCCAGCGTTGCCGCCGCCAAATTCAGCGGAATAACCGCCAGCCTGGAAATTGATTTCCGCGATGGCATTATTAATAACCGAAACCGCGCGCCCGCCAAACAAGGGGTTGTTCACGTTGACACCGTCGACAAGGTACTGGACCTCGTCGCCACGGCCACCACGTACGTAAATCGTCCCGTTTTGCCGGACGATACCGGCCGACGTCGCAATAACTCCTTCGACACCACGGACCGGCATATTTTCAATATCGTCTTGCGTTTTGACCGTCGTTGAGTTTGTCACGTTCTTTTCGACCAGCGGCCGTTTCCGAACGATGACGACTTCCTCGACCTTGAATGCTTCCGACGGCAAACGGAAATTCACATCCGTTGTCTTATTACTGGAGACAAGGATGTTCGTAATCGTAATATCCTTGTATCCCACGTAACTCGCTTTCAAGGTGTGTTTGCCGATCGGCACGTTCAAGATCACGAAATTGCCATCCAGATCGGTCGCGTCACCGAGCGAGGTACCGACGATGATGACATTGGCACCGATGAGTGGTTCACCCGTCTCCCGATCGGTGACTTTCCCTGCTATTTTTCCTGTTTGGGCCATGAGGCCTAAAGGCAGGAGAAATAAGCACAGGAAACCAATTAGTAGTTTCTTCGGCATATGATCCTCCTACGATACATTCGTAATATTAATAGAAAGAAATTCTCGTGAAGTATTGGAGCGGTTCAAAAGAGCGCATGGCCGATGGCAGCCGCACTGATTCCATCGCACGGGAAATACTCGCAAGGAAAGGGTGTTCACTGTTCTCCTCGATAGATTTCCGAATCCGGCCATTGCTGATTTCACTCCGACTAATCGTCCAGAAGGACAAGTACTTCCGCATTGACTACGTCACCCACCAGGACAAACGAATAGCGGTGTTTCTCGTCAATCGTCTGCTCGAAGTACTCATTGCTCAGAAGAGAAACTCCTCCGGAAAGCGGGTAGAACTTGTACGTTCCAGCCTTCATCAAATAATAACTCGAAGGAAAGCCGTACGGGATGTTACTGACGATCGTTTTTCCGCTGGCGTCGTTGATGACCAGATCAACCGGTCCAGCACCATACACAGCGTGGAAGATCCTGACGTCGGCGCTGTCCTTGTGATCATTCTCAACGGAATAGGTATTTCTCTCGTTTGCCGAATAGAGAGAAACGTCTCCTTTCTGGATTCTACCTATTGCGAAAATCGTCATTTTTTTCTTGGCCGGGATACTCAAAATCTGGTGATAGATATTTGATGCTGTATCCTGCCCTGCTGGAACGATACGGAGCTGGCGCGTGCCAGCCGGGATGCTGAAATAATCCGTGTACTGTTTGTACATGAACCCGGCCACCATCAACTTGTCATCCACGTAAATATCGACAGGACCAGAGGCGTCGGCAACAGCATGCACGAAACGCACCTTGGCGTCTGGCCGCTGTGGGACTGCGATAGTCGGTTCATCAATGCATCCCGACAAGACAATTCCCAGTCCTGCCAGAAAAACCGCCAGCGTCCCAAATTTGCGTAGGAGCAACTGTGGCATATGTTTCCTCCTTATCAGTTGTAGGGAATAAAAATACTACAGTGGATTATGTATTCTCTCATTTGAGGCTTCTTGTTTGCTCCATTTTTCAGGTATCATCCCTGAATGGAGTAATCAACGCCTATTATTTTTCAAAAAGAGGTCAGGGCAAACAGTTGAAGAGCGATTCATACGATATTCGCAACAGGTCTTTCAGTCTTTCAGCGGGTATGAAGTTACGCACCATACCGCTAAAAAGCAAGTTATTTATGGTCTAATAGCAAGAATTAAAATGGCCGGTTGAGCATATTATCCCTCGGAGAATCCCGGTATCCAAACAGGTGACCAACGCACCCCACGGAGGATCAGAATAAACGGCGAATATCGTATGATTCCCTTCAGGGCCATTTGCTTCTTGTTCTTGCGCCATCCCTCCGAGCCCAAGGTGCTTGGAGCCCCTCGCACAGATAAAAGAAGAGGCTGGTGAACCACCAGCCTCCCGGAAAATCAAAACGTGTTGAAGCTTACTTGGCAAACGTCATCTTCAACGTTTTCACATACGTGTTACCATCCTCAAGTCCGATGGCATTGAGGCGGTACATGTACACACCACTCTGGTATCCGTCGGCATTCCAAGTCACCGTATGACTTCCGGCACTCATGCGACCGTTTACCAACGTTGCAACCTCTCGTCCTAATACATCGATAACCTTCAACGAGACTTGAGAAGCTTCCGGTAACGTGAAAGCAATATTCGTGCTTGGATTGAACGGATTCGGGTAGTTCTGGTTCAGTTCGAATGCGTACTCGACCGGGCTTGGCGCTGATTCCTTCGGGTACGTAATCATGGGATGCACTTTCCCGAAGTTCCTGTTTGCCGCCCAGTTGTCCAGTGAATGCACCATTCCATTGCCATCCGTGTCCATGTAACATCCAAGCGTAGTAAACCAGGGTAATGCCGGTTGAGGTACCCAATTGAATATCCTGAGCCGTTGGGCCATCTCGGGATTGGAGACAAGTCCCGGAGCATAACGCTTTGGACCATACAACCATTTGGGATTCAGGTTCGCTTCGAACACATACTTGTTCAAAGCATCGCGATCAACGAGATTCACAACTCCATCGTTATTTACGTCACCCGGCCACACGATACATGGAATGGTACCGGATTTAATTACGAGGACATTGTATTCCCAGACGGGCTTTTTCGGGCCGCAATCGCCTTCATAA
>JAADGX010000009.1 GCA_013152135.1 Chlorobiota bacterium | reverse complement strand
TCGGGATGGGACGTGCGTATGGGATTCCTTTACAAGATTAAAGATTATGCCCGTATAGGAGCTGTTATTGAAACGCCGACGTTCTACACGGTGACGGAGGATTATTACAGACAGGGTACCAGCACGTTCGCTCGTGCCAGCGCTACGTATGATTTTACCACGCTATCCGATCATTCCGTAACGACGCCGTGGCGATTCAGCATTGGTGCATCTGGAAAACCGTTCAAGCACCTGACGCTGGCCTTCCAGATGGATTACTCGGATCTCTCGGAAACGGAATTTTCGAATGTGGCAGATATCGGGTACGAGTCCGAACTGAACAAAAGAATTCGGAATAACTGGAAAAACGCTTTCGTTCTTGCTGGCGGTATGGAGTTTACAATTCCGAAAACACCGCTCCAGCTTCGTGCGGGGTATAATTATCAGACTTCACCATGGAAACGCGACGAAGGAAATTCTGATTACAACGTGAAAACAATAACCGCAGGAATGGGGTACTTGTTCAGTGAGACCTTCCAGCTCAATGCAATGTGGGGGAACACGAATTACAGGACATTCCATTACAACTATGATCCAAATGCAACGACGCCTCCCGTTCCTGAATCCGCTGTCAGGACAGATGAAGACGTCTCGCAGACATACCTCATGTTTTCTGTAGCTTATCGTTTTTGAACGGAATCGGATTGATTCCACGAGAAAAGCCTCCACCGGGAGGCTTTTTTATTGCCTTCTGTAAAAAGACAGAGCGATATGAATTTACATGATTAGATCAGTATCCAGAGAATGGCGTTAGCTAACAGGAGAAACCCGATCGTCAGCCAGTCATTCTTCCCACCGATGAAATAAGTACTGTAATTTTTCATGGTACCCTCGTATTTATTCGTCCTTCATTCATACCCAAATATCATTAAAATCTTGTGACCTGCAATCAGAAAAAACATTTTCATTGTAATTGTTGCAACAATGTATTTCTGATAATCTCCTGCTATCCCGCACAAACACCTCCTGCACACGAGGAATATATTGATTTTTATAGAGTAAGTCAAGTTCATCTCAACTTTTAGTTGAGAGAAATAGAATATCCTCAAACATTCGACATAAAATAAAAAAACGGGACCTGTGTCCCGTTTCAAATGCGGAGAGGGTGGGATTCGAACCCACGGTACGCGAAGCGCACACACGCTCTCCAGGCGTGCCAGTTCAACCACTCCTGCACCTCTCCTCAAAGAACTTCAAAATACGGAACTTTCCTGTTCAATACAAAATCCCCTGGTTGGCGCCTGTCCATCGTTGTGAAACTCGATCTGTCTCGAACGGCACAGGTATTGCGGGATTGCGTGTTGAAATAGGGTGAGCAGCGATGTTTACTCGAAACGATAAAACCAACTGAGAGGATCTGCGAGATATGATGTTGAAAAATCCCTGAAATATGAGCAATCAAGGCAATTCGACAGAATGTCGTTTACCGACAGAGAGTATCCTTTTCGGAATTCGATGTCTTCAAAAGATGGACAAAGTGCAAAATATGCAATCGCGATCGAGAAATCGTGGTATTTTTTCAATAAAAAACACGTATTTAACATCGACATGTGGATTGAATTCGGGATTTTATGATTAGGGAATTCGGAAAAAAAATTGAAGAGTGGTTTGGCCTGCGATTGAACAAAAACAAGCAGAAGGAACTTCCCGTTCTGCTTGTGCAGCGGGCACGATTCCTCGGTTTTAGGACTGAGCAGGAATATCTCCGGCATCTCGGATCAAATACATCTTTGGATACGGAGATGAAGTACTGGGCCTCCGTGCTTACGGTTAATGAGACGTATTTTTTCAGAAACCGTGAACAGTGGAAAGCGCTGGAGGAAGTCGTTATTCCGTATTTGCTCATGAAAAATTCGGATACACATCAACTTTCGTTTTTATCGCTTGGAGCAGCTTCTGGTGAGGAACCGTACACGCTGGCGCTTGTACTTGCGTCTTCGTTTCCCCACCTGACTGATTGGAATATTGAAATTCATGCGACGGATATTGACGAAGAGAAAATATCCGCCGCGCGAAATGGTTTGTACGCCCAGCGGAGCGTCAACACGGTACCGGATGAGCTTTTGGAGCAATATTTCCTCCGGTGCAACGGACGTTATCGTTTGGATGACAAAATCCGCTCGAAGGTGCGGTTCTTTTACCACAATATCTTGAAGCTCCCCTCCGGTCTGCCTCACGGCAAATACGATGTTATTATCTGTCGCAATGTGATTATTTATTTCTCGGAATCCGTTGCGAAAACGCTCATTCGTCGGATGGCGGAAATGCTTACGCCACAGGGATTTCTCATGCTCGGGCACAGCGAAGGATATCTGACCAGCGGTTTGAACGTCTCACCGCGCTTTGAACAAGGTGCCGTTCTTTACCAATACAATAATGGGATATCAGCAACATCGGATTCATCCGATCCATTTGCTTGCCAATTGCAATCACCTCTAGCGCCTGAAATGCAGGAGTTTCGCGACGACCGGGGTTCGAACGATGATGTTTTGGATCAAAGCCGGGAGAAGGAACATGTTCAGGAAGTGCTTGAGGAGATTCTGCCGCTTATTGACAAGAAGAAATTCTGGGAAGCAAAACAACGACTTGATTACGTCCTCTCCCTAAAACCTCTCTCTCCACATGCTTTCTACTTGCTCGGGATGTGGTATTTCATGCAGGAGATGTATGGAGACGCGCTGCATCAATTTGATAAAGTACGTTACATAAAACCTGATCACGTAATGAATCTGCTCCATCTGGCTCTGACGAGTCAGAAATTAGGCAAGATGACCGAAGCCAGAGAATACTACCACTACCTGACCACAGTGTTGCAATCAGTTCCATCTGAACTGTGCATCGATGAATACCATAATCTGACCGCGGGTTTTATTCGCATCTTGGCAGAACGCAACATGAAGGGATTGTCTTATGCATGACGCGCATCACGGACATCGTCGAAAGAAATACCCGTATTCCGAGGAACCCGATGAAATTCTTGAGAGCCGGGTCGCGGAATTAAAAGGCCGTTACACCGACAAGGAAAAAGAATCTCTCAGGACTGTTCAGTTTGAAGCTGGCGGCCACGTATGGGCGATTGCCAGCTCCAGTATTCGACGCGTTCTTCCGGCTTCCGCGGTTGTACGAATTCCTCTCGCACCGGATTATGTGAGAGGGATAATTAATATTCGGGGAAGCCTGGAACTCGTACTTGACATCAACGTGCTCTTGGAGCTTTCGGAAAACGTGACTGAGGCGACGGGACAAATACTGCTGCTTGATCATCCGTTCTTTGCTGTAGCGCTTCAGGCCGACGGCGAGGTGGTTTCAATTCATCATCCCCTCTCCTCGATAATGCCTATTCCTCAGCATCTTCCGAAGGTGATTCGTAACGTCCTGGATGGTATCATCATTCGCGATGGAAAAAATATCGGATTGTTGAATATATCGAAGTTGCTGACGCTTGAGAGATTTTCCGAATTCAAATCCAATTCATTGCAACAAGAAGAGGCCTGACATGACGGCGAAAAAACGAACGGTGCTTGGGAAACTTCGAAACGCCTTTCTGTTGGTGGCATTAGTGCCATTACTCATTTTTGGTATCGTTCTATATTGGCAAACCAGCACGGCGCTGCGGCAACAGGCGGAAAACGGGTTGTCCTCGGTCGTGGATAACAAGATCGTCGCCGTGGAATCATGGATGAATGAAAACCAGGTCACGACTCGTCTGTTGTCTCAATTGGATGAGCTCAGGGATAACGTATCCCGACTTATCAAAGCCCGAAAACGCTCGGAACGCACGCGGATACGGAACAACCTTGATCAATTGTTCCAGGCACGCCTCTCCGGTCATTTCGACATAATCGGCGTGTTCATTTTTGATGTTAAGGGCAACTATATTTACTCACTTTCTCACGACAGACCTGCAATACCCGCCAACTTCACTGATCAACTGTATTTCCAGCAAGCCCTGACATCTGAATACATAGGAGGGTTTGAAACGTTACCTTTTGCTGGCGGAAAGGGGTTCATCTATTCATACCCGCTGCGAAGCCGGGACCGGATAGATGGGGTGATTATTTTCGAAGTTGCGCTTTCCCGTTTGAATGAAATCGTTTCAAGTCGGATCGGTCTTGGCAGCACGGGACAAGCCTATATGGTGAACCGGGAGGGAAATCCCTTGACCCAAGTGAGGGATGAAGTGGACAAGAGTATCCAGACACG
Source organism: Chlorobiota bacterium (assembly GCA_013152135.1). Taxonomy (GTDB): domain Bacteria; phylum Bacteroidota; class Ignavibacteria; order SZUA-365; family JAADGX01; genus JAADGX01. The sequence goes on along the minus strand of JAADGX010000009.1, from coordinate 5,601 downwards.
CGGCGTTTTGGAAGCTTTGCAGCGGAATGAGTATTCAGGTGTGTATAAAGATTACCGGGGGATTGAAGTCATCGGTGTCGGAAAACGCTTTGCGGATAATAACTATGCCATGATCGTAGAAATAGAAACCGCCGAGGCGCTTGGCGCGAGGAACCAACTTCTGTACGAGATTATCGTTATCGGCGTTATCTCCTTTTTCATCATTCTGCTGGTCTCCTATTTCGTCGCCCGGAGATTCAACCGATCAACATATTGAAGACGGCAATGCAACGCGTCGCGGCGGGTGCCTTGAAGACCGAGGGTCAGGTAAACACCCACGACGAGTTCGAAGAATTGGCCCAGTATTTCAATTCGATGGTCAGTTCCCTGGCCGATTTGATTAAAACCATGAAAGAAATCGCGGCGCAAATTGCTTCCGCCAGCAATCAGATACTTGCTTCTGCGGAAGAGCAGCAGAATATCAGCATGCAGCAATCAGCCGCAATCAATGAAACATCGACGACGATCGAGGAATTTTCGGTGTCCGCCAAGCAGGTGGCGAAGAGCGCGCAATCAATTTCGCAGCAGGTTGATGGCACCGCGAAAAGGATTACGACCCTTTCGGAGAAAGCCCAGGAGATCAATAAGATCACGACTGCGATTGAGGAAATCGCCCAGCAGATTCATCTCCTCTCGCTCAACGCTTCCATCGAAGCAGCAAGAGCAGGGGAACATGGGAAAGGGTTCGAAGTTGTCGCCTCGGAAATTCGCAAGCTTTCGGAAAAGGCCAATCTGCAGACAGATGAGATTGAGGCGATTATCAATGACATTCAGAATGCGACGACGACCGCGGTGCTGTCCACCGAGCAGGCGGTAAACGGGGTGAAATCCATTTCACTTTCCATCCAACAACAGGAAATCGCGACTGACCAGATTTCGGTTTCCATGAGTGAAATCAATACGGGAATGAAACAGAGCATGGAAGGCACGAAGCAAACACTCGTTTCGGTTGAAGACCTGAATGCGGTGGCCTTGCGATTGCAAGAAGTCAGCAAACAATTCGCGATTTGACAGTGGATAAGGGTTTAATAACACGGTTTTGTGAAGAAGCGATCGACAAGCTCGAGCAGTTTACTCAACACGTGCTGGCTTTGGAAGAGAAACGCGAGCCTTTGCCCTTTACCGAACTCATGCGCACGTTTCACAACCTGAAAGGCTCCGCGCATATGTTGGGGTTGACCCAACTCGGTAACGCTTTTCATCTGACCGAAGACATCCTTTCCCGTGTACGATCACGTCAAATGGATCATCCTGACTTGATAGATCGGTTGCTTGAAGTTGGTGACACGCTGGAAGCCGCGGTTGCAGCGACTGCGAAATCCGAAAAGGAGTTGGAACTTCAATCAACCATCGATTTCCTGACTTCAATATGTGCCGTTCTTGAAGACGCGTCAAAGCGCATTTTTGATCAGTTGGCCAGGGAAGCGCCGGATGTCTTTCAAGTCATGCACAGTAAGCAAAAGGAAGACCTCGTACGTTTCCTTGATCAATATGATTTCGTGCAGATTGTTGCCGTATCGTTCAAACGAGACGGGTTTACACACAACGTGGAGAAAACACAGAACATTCTGCAAGAGCAGGGGCGTCTCCTCGTAACAACCGGCACGATGGAAAGCCCTGCCGAAGGATTCGAGATTAAATTCAAGTTTCTGCTTCTTTCGCAAAAGACTGAATCCGAATTACTGGAAGATCTTGAAGAGTTCGCCGCAGAAATACACACGTTGTCGAAACGTTTGCCGGATAAACAGACAAAGCGCAACATCGATTCAGCACTCCCTGGTGACCAAAACCGTCAGCCGTCGCCGAACCATAGCGCCGGTTATGAGACCGGGAAAACCCCGTCCGACAAGAAAAAGTTGGATGGCACAGCCCGGGAACAGTGCCGGAAGACGGAGAATGCTCCCGTTACGGTAGCGCGATTGGATGAGGAAACGCGCGATTGTATTGGTAATTCCAATGAAGGTGACCATAGCGAAGAGAAAACGGAAAGCGTCAGAGCTGCTTCACCGCTCAGCAACGACGAAGAATTCAGAAAACTACAGCAATGGTTTCTGGAAGAAGGAACGGAAAACGTCAAAGAACTCATGGAAGAAATCCTCGCGCTTGAATCCGACTCGTCCGAGGATCGTTTGAACTCGATATTTCGCGCATTTCATAATCTAAAGGGCAGTGGTGGTTCATATCTGTTTCCGCTTATCAGCAGAGTAGCTCACAAACTCGAATCTTATACTGCTTCGATCAGGAAACGCGCTTCAGACCTTACACCCGTGGACATAGACCGGTTGCTCAGAGGAGTCGATATTCTTGGTTCCGTCTTTGCGATGTGCAGCGAAGGGAAACAGGAGAAGCTTTATGATGACAGGATTGAGCGAGAACTCACCGCCATCTTGGAGAAGAAGAATGGACAACCTTCGGGTAACGAGAAGCTCGTGGGACAAGGTTCCAAGCATCCGTCGGATGCGCAAGATCGAACCACGATACTTCATGCGGCGCCGGAGAGTATTCGGGTTAAGATCAGCAAATTGGATTTCATCGCCGGTTCATCGGTCGAACTGTCGATTGCACACCGACTTGAAGAAAAACTCGTTGAAGAACTAGCCACCGTTGTCCGACGAACTAGCGAGCAGTACTGGACCTGGCAAGGATTAATCCATGATCTGGAATCGAAGCTTGCAGACGGCGTGGGAGGGGAGCTGCGAAGCCGTATCCAGGAATTTTCCAAGACCCTCTCCATGACGGAAGACACCCTTTCCCGGATTCTTCTGAAGCTTGATCGTAACACTTCGTATCGTTCGAGTATTGCGAAAGAGCTTAGCCGCGAGGCGCTTAATCTACAGTTGTATCCTTTTTCCGTAGTTGTGAATACGCTCGCCCGAACTCTTCGCGACCTTGCCCGTTCGCAAAATAAGAAGGTTGTCCTCGAATTATCAGGAACGGAAGTGGAAATGGATCGGAAGATCGTCGAGGCGCTGAAAGACCCGCTCGTTCACCTTCTGCGCAATGCGGTGGACCATGGATTGGAAGAACCGTCTGAGCGTAAGGCCGCGGGTAAGCCTGAAACCGGGACGATCTTTATATCCGTTCAGCTTCGCGGGGATTCCTTTGTCATCACGTTTCAGGATGACGGACGAGGGCTGGAATTGGAAAAGATAAAGGAAACAGCGGTCGAACGCGGTCTGGCGACACGGGAAGAAATACTACGAAAAACACCGGAACAAATTTACGAATACATTTTCATGCCCGGGTTCTCAACCAGGAGTGCGGTCACCGATGTTTCGGGGCGTGGTGTTGGAATGGACGTAGTGATGACAAACATTAAACAGCTTGGCGGAGAAGTCTATGTCGAGTCGGTTTTAGGAATGGGAACAACGTTTCAGCTCATCGTTCCTACGTCCCTGACATTGTCCAAGGTGATGATTGTCAGCGTTGAAGGAAGAAAATACTCCCTGCCTATCGGCAGCATCGAAAAGGTAGTCCTGCTACGGGATCAAGAGGTAACCGCGTTTCACGAGAAGAGCAGTCTGTTGTACGAAGACGAGTACATACCCGTTGTGGACGTGTATAGTTTGCTCGGGCTTGAGAAACACGACAAAACAATGTTCGGATTGATCCTGCTGAAAGGGAAGAAAAAATTATGTCTTTCCGTACCCGTCATCGACGGGCAGATGGAAGTGATGACGAAACCTATGCACCCGATGCTGAACGCCATCACCTTGTATTCCGGTATCAACATATTGCCAGACGGTGCGCTTGCCCTGTATATCAACCCCTTGGAGATTGAGCCAGGAGAAAACGCGGTATCGGCAGACAGCGCGACTGGTGGAAAGAACGGTCAGAAACAGAGGAGAATTCTGGTTGTGGACGACTCGTTCATTGCTCGTGAACTGTTACGAAACATTCTCGCGTCATCCGGTTATGATGTCCATACCGCTCATAACGGGCTCGAGGCGCTGAATTCCGTTCGTAACGAGCGCTATGATGTGGTGTTGTCAGATATCGACATGCCGGAGATGGATGGATTGGACCTTATTCGCGCCATGAAACTTGACAAAAGTTTGTGCGATGTTCCGGTCATCCTTATCTCATCGAAGTTCGAAGAGGCGGATCAGAAGAGGGGACTCGAGGCGGGAGCGGATGCCTACATCGTAAAGGGCGCGTTCAACCAGGATAATCTTCTCGCGACGCTGGATCATCTCACGGGAGCAACGCCATGATTACAATTCTTGTCGTTGATGATTCACTTTTCGTTCGGGAACAGGTAAAAGCAATCCTGAGCGGGGAGAAGGATATCGTTGTCGTCGGAGAAGCGAGGAACGGTCGGGAAGCGGTCTCCTTGACCAGGAAACTAGCCCCGGACGTCATCATTATGGACGTTGATATGGATGGAATGGATGGAATTGAAGCTACCAGGCACATCATGGAAGAATGCCCGGCGCCCATCGTTATTCACACCAGCAGCACTATTGCCAGGGAGCGGAATGTGCCGTTCGAGGCGATGAAAATGGGTGCGTTGGATCTCATTCGCAAACCCGATATTTATCCCCTGACCGAAGAATTGAGAAAAGAGTTTCTGAACAAGATCAAGATTGTGGCAGGGATAAAAGTTTTTCGTCGAAGGAAGCGGGTAAAGCCATCTTTCGAAACGCCTGTTCCAGGTATTGAAACGCGCCCATTGCCCAAGATATTGGCTATTGCGGCGTCCACCGGGGGACCCAAAGCGATTTACGACATCTTGTCGCAACTTCCATCGGTTGTTCCCTTTCCTATTTTGATTGTTCAACATATTGGGGCGTCGTTCGTCGAAGGGTTTGTTGAGTGGCTCCAAACCGCGACGTCGATTCAAATGAGAATTGCACGCGACGGCGAACGGCTTGTCCCCAATGCATGCTATCTTTCACCGGGAACGCATCATCTCAGCATCAGCAAGAACGAAACCATAGTCTTACGCAACGGCTCGCCGGTCAATTCGTGCAAACCATCAGCCGACGTCTTGTTTGAATCCGTAGCAGCGGCGTACGGGAAATACGCGGTGGGATTGCTGTTGACGGGTATTGGCCAAGATGGAGCCAAGGGGTTGAAGCAAATCAAACTTGCAGGCGGGATGACACTGGTACAAGACGAAAGCAGTTCCATCGTTTTTGGAATGCCGAAAGCTGCGATTGAGAAAAATGCCGCGGTACGCATTTGTCCTTTGGATAGGATCCCGCGCGAATTGGTTGAACTATTCCGGCTGAATTGATTTATGAGAAACCTGCTTGTTTGTAAGTTGTCACGGTATATGATTTCCGTCGGCGTGGAAAATGTCGTCGAGGTAACGCGCATTGTCGCGGCTGAAAAAGCTCCCGGTTTACCTTCCGGTGTCGTTGGATTGTGCTCTTATGATACCGATGTTGTGTTTGTTGTTGACTTGCACTCGATGTTGAACGTTCCCGAAGAAACGTATGGACCATCGGCGCGCATGCTTATCGTTCAAGTGGACGAGATGTATGTGGGGATCATGGTTGATGCAGTCCTGAATATCTTTTCGGATGCGGAGATGGACAGCCGCAACATAGAGCGGTT
>JAADGX010000083.1 GCA_013152135.1 Chlorobiota bacterium | reverse complement strand
GGGGAGAACTCGCGTATTTTATTCAACCATATAGAGGAGAAGTTCATGAAAACGTTTTTACCCGGTTTACTGCTTTTGCTGCTGTTTTCGTCGTCGGGGTTCGCGCAAATTTCATTGACACGCGCGGATATGGAAAAATTTCTTTCGGCAAAGTCCATGACTTCGTACGAAGCAACCGACGTTGAAGGAAAGACATTCAACGTTGGCACGACGGGTCAGGGCAATACGTATGATTATACGGGTTTCACTTTTGACAAGAATTCCCAACGTTTCGAAACGGTGGTTCCTTCCTCAACGCCGTACGCCAATGAATTTCCCAAAGCAACGCACGCCCAGAGGATAGTGACCACCGGTTCGGAGGTTTACTTGTATTCACGTCTCGATAACACGGGATGGTATTCTCTCGGTATCGCCGGTGACGCCAGCGGGCAAGCCATTCTTTTAAAATACGACCCGGAGCGCCCGGAATTCCTGTTTCCCGTGAAGTTGGGAGCTTCCTGGTCGTACGACGGAAAGCCGTCTGAAATCGCTCCGGGAGCCAGCACACAGACTCGCTCCCAAACCACCGTGGATGCCGCCGGTACGCTTGTTTTGCCGAACGGGTCATTCGATTGCCTGCGGCTTAAGAAGGTGGAATGGAACTCGACCAAGGTCGAAGCCGGCGGACAGGTCGTCTTTTCACAGGTTAAGAAGACCGTTTCGTACTCGTTTATCACGTTGACCAACGTGAGTGCGGATCTCGATATTGATACATTGGACGAAAACAGCACCACACCGAAGCTCCATGGCGCATCGTATCTCACCTGGTCGTCCACGCCGACGTCCGTTTCCGCGAGCGATGCCGCACGGGCGTTCTCCCTCGGACAAAATTTTCCCAACCCCGTCAGCAGCGAATCGGATTTCATGACTACCGTCACGCTGGACGGTGAATTACAGCATCCTGCTTCGTTCGAACTCTATAATATTTACGGAGAACGTGTTTCGACATTTTCGCGCTCTTTCGTGGCGGGTAACGGGCGAACAATATTGCTGGATATGCGTGGGCTGGAAAGCGGATCGTACATTCTCGTGGTGCGAAGCGGCGACCGGGCAGCGGCGAAGAGGATCCCGGTTGTCAAGTGACATTGATTAGCGGATTGACGAATTCCCGGATTGACGAATTCCCGAATTTGCGGATGAGCGGATTAACGAGTTCTCGTACTGCAACGAAAATGACAGCCGGGGGGGCAACGCGGCTAACCGTTTCAACGGTTACGATTACGTTTAACAATACGTCATTGCGAGGGGAGATATTCGTAGCGATTTTACATTCGCGAAGGAGATTGCTTCGCTTCGCTCGCAATGACGATTGTAAACGGAGAGTCACATACGTTTACTTTTCTCGCCCTCAGGAAGAAAGAAAATCAGGAATCATCGCTCCTTCTCTCATTGCTTTTCCTCGAAAATGAATTTACTTTTCACGTTCGGATATCGTGTGTCTCGCACGCCGGAGATACTGCCTTCTTGCCCCAGAAGTATTCGATGAGGTCCTCCATGAAGAAACTCGTACATATTATTATCACCTGTTTTATGGTTGTTTCCATCGCCCCGGGACAGACGATAGATCCCGACGCGAAAATCGGAACCATGCTGCGGCTCATGCCGGGATCGCAACAGGAGCAAGTATCGGAATCGGTCGATAACGGCTTCGAGAACGTCTGGATGCGAAGGGCGTACTGGTTCCAGCGCAATGCGTTCCCCCTCGGCTACATCCCGGACGGGGCCATAAGCCGTGCCCGCGATCAAAAAGCTTCCATGCCGGTGTTCCGACCCTCCGGTTCCGCTGCGACGCTGTCTGGAACTGATTGGGTGAACCAGGGACCGATCAACATCGGCGGCAGGATCGTGACGGTGGCGGTGAATCCCCTGAACCCGAAGACCATTTACATCGGGGCGGCGGATGGCGGAGTGTGGAAAACCTACGACGAGGGCGAGCACTGGTTTGCCGTTTCAGACGACCTTCCCACGCAGGCCATGGGCGCCATCGTGGTTGATCCAATTGATACTTCAACGGTGATCATCGGGACGGGCGAGGCGAACTTCGGCGGGAACATGTTCGAGGGGGCGGGCATGTTTCGTTCAACCGACGGCGGTTCTTCCTGGACCCGTATCGGGGAATCCACACTGCCGCAGTACAGCCGGGTCAGCGACCTGGTCATCAATCCCTCCGATCCTTCCATCATTTACGCGGCCATCCCCCAGGACGGACGCAACAGTTATAACGGCGGCATCTACCGTACAACGGATGGCGGCGACAACTGGACGAAGGTTTTCAGCGGTCTTTGCACGGACGTGGTCATCAACCCCGCTGATCCGAACGTTTTGTACACTGCTTCGTGCATGATTTTCAAAGGTTTGTCGGTTCCGAATCTCGGTGTGTTCAAGACCACGGACGGCGGCGATACCTGGAGTGAACTGACGGTTCCGTTTGGCGTTTCGGACGAAAACATCGGTCGCACGTCCGTCGGAATTTCAGACGAGAATCCCGATCACGTGTGGCTGGGTGTCTCGAATACCGCGGTCGGCGGACGGAAGACATACTTGCTCGGCGTGTTCAAGACCACGGACGGGGGAAAGACGTGGCAGAAGAAAGATGTCCCCATCGATTACATGGTTTCACAGGGTTGGTACGACAACATCATCGGCGTTAACCCGAAAAACCCGGACGTCGTAATCGTAGGCGGCGTCCGCATGCTGCTGACTACCGACGGTGGCGATACCTGGAAGCGGATCAACGACCAGGGAGCCGGGGGAATCCTGCACGTGGACCAGCACGCGGTGGCGTTCAATCCGCAGGACCCGGACCGGATTTACATCGGCAACGACGGCGGATTTTTCATTATCACCGACAACGGCGACGGGGTAGTGAAGAAAGACTACGGCCTTGCCATTACCCAGTTCATCGGGGCCGCTCTCCATCCGTCCACAACCTCGATCCTGTTCGGCGGAACGCAGGATAACGGCACGATGTTCAGTACGTCCCCGCCGGAATTCGAGCAGGTTCTTTACGGCGACGGGGGGTACACGTACATCAACACGGTGGATCCCCGCATCTGGTTCACGATCGACTGGGGATTGTCGCTCTTTCGGTCGAATGATTTCGGCAATACGTGGAAGAAAGCGCTGGGCGGAATTCCCGCGACCGAGCGCACGCTGTTCTACCTTCCCTACGTGATGGATCCGAACAACCCGGAGACCCTGTACCTGGGTTCCACACGCGTGTTTAAAACGACAAACAGCGGAGACAAGTGGGAACCGCTGAACGATTGCCTGCTTCCCGCCTCCAGCGGTGGATGCTATTACCTTTCCGCCCTGAGCGTGGCTTCGTATGATTCCCGCGTCGTAATGGCGGGAGGAGCGAACAAGGTTGCCATCAGCACCGATGCGGGCGCGAACTGGAGCGTCAGCAGCCAGGGGTTGCCGCTGCGCTATTGCAGCTCGGTGCATTCCTTTGCTCCCGGTGAATACTACGCTACGTTCACCGGCTACGAAACCGAGCACATCTTTCGTTCCACGGACAATGGCACGACCTGGACGCCGGTTCAAGGTGACCTGCCGGATATTCCCGTCAACGACATTATCGCGTTCGGCGACACCCTGATCGTCGGCACCGACATTGGCGTGTTCATTTCGCTCGATCATGGAGAAACGTACAAGGTGCTGGGAACCGGCATGCCCACGATTGCCGTGTACCAGTTCCTCTATCATGAGGCGACGGGCGTCCTGCGGGCGGTGACGCACGGCCGGGGCATGTACGACATCGACCTGGGAAGAGTGGCGGATTATAAGCCCGTGTTCGCCAGCAATCCGCCGACCGAAACCCTGATGATCGGTCAGCCTTTTCTCTATGCGCCCGTGGTGAAGGCGAAACCGGAAGCGACGTTCAAGCTGGTAAAAGCTCCGCAGGGAATGACCATCTCTCCCCAGGGCGTTTTGCGCTGGACGGCGTCCGATCTCGTGACCACGGTGACCATCGAGGCGACCAACAGCCTGGGAACCGCGACGCAGACGTTCGATCTGCATACCGCGGACGTCATTCCCGCCACGGACTGGCAGATCGTATCCCGCGAGGAAAAGGGGCTCAGGGTGAGCCGCGTCGCTTACGCCGACAATACGTTGTGGATGACGTTTGATTCCATGATGGTGGCGCGATCGACCGACCGGGGGCGCACATGGGAGAGGCACCGCATACCGGGCAACAGGGCGGTGGTGGATGCCATTTTCGCTTTCGATGCCCAAACTGCCATTGCCACCGCGGCCAACGGCACGGTCAACAAGACCACCGACGGGGGAAAGACCTGGGCCGTACTTCGGACGGACATCAGCACGGGGTACTCGATTTCCAGCAACCGGGGAGACCACAACCTGTTTTTCTGGAACGACCGGGAAGGAGTATTGGTCAAGCAGGGACAGCCGGATTCCGCCGATATTTTCCTGACCAGTGACGGCGGTATGACCTGGGAGCCGATCGCAGCCCGGCCGTATGCCAAGAGCGTCATTCCCGGAACGCTGACGTTCATCGACAGGAACAGGGGCTGGTTCGCCTCCAGCAACCGGGGCACCAGCAACCCGACCTACGCGGATATCATCTTCACCCTGGACGGCGGGAAGCGGTGGCGGATTCGCCGTTCCCTGACGCGGTACATCAGTTCCATCGCCTTCCTCGACAAGAACACCGGCTTCATTGTCGATCGACAGAGCGGAACGATTTTGCGCACCGTCAATGGTTTTTCGTTCTTTTCGTACAACGCTCCCATGAGCGGAAAGGACAACCATACGGTTGTTACCTTCCCGGGTACGGATTACGTGTGGATCGTGAACAGCGAGGACGCGTGGTTGTCGCGGGACCGCGGCATTACCTGGGTAAAGACGAGCCTTGTTCCCACCGGCATGATACAGACGGCAGTCTTTGCCGACACGTCGCAGGGATGGGCGTTTTCAGGCAAGGGCATCGTCCAGGAACACCGGCTCAACCCGCTGACATCCATCCGGTCCGCGGCGGAAATTCCCGGGCGCGTTTCTCTGGCTCCCGCCTGGCCGAATCCGTTCAACCCGGCTGTCACCTTGAAATTCTCCGTCCCCGCAACGATGCGGGTAAAACTCACGATTCTCAACGCGCTGGGTAAGGAAATCGATAACGTACTGGATGAGGTGATGTCGCCGGGAGAATACTACCTGACCTGGGACGCGGGCACGAGGCCGTCCGGCGTGTACTTCGCCCGGCTGGAAACGACAAAAGAAGTCATTGTCGGCAAACTGGTGCTTGCCAGGTAGCGAAAAACCGTGAAGACGACAAGACTTTTCAGGATTTGGAAAAAAGACGGAGGCCGGCGAACA
>JAADGX010000012.1:5395-5726 GCA_013152135.1 Chlorobiota bacterium | reverse complement strand
GGCATGGCAGCAATTACAGCCGAAGAATCCGCACTTCTACCGCATCAACCTGATGCCCGAGCGGATCAAGGATGAACTCAATAAGGCGAAAATCGCCTGGCACGGGCTGCTGCTCATCCTCGTGCTGTTCGTGACCACGACGTTCCTGACAATCAAGGGGCTCCAGCAACAGGCGGAACTGGCCTCCGAGCAGGCCAGCCTGGCATTCGAGCAACAGCAAATCGAGCTCCAGCAGGAAGTCGTGCAGAGGATCCAGGCCCTGGAAGAGCGGTCGCAGCAAGTCCGGAACGCCACAACCACGCTGGATACGCTCCTGGTCGGAACGGAAACC
>JAADGX010000012.1:0-5389 GCA_013152135.1 Chlorobiota bacterium | reverse complement strand
AACCCTGGACACGCTCATTACCGGCGTAGGCGCTCTCCGCTCCATGTGGATCAGTGAGATCAAGCCGATCGAAAACGGGATCAAGGTCGGCGGGTATTCCTTGAACCGGCCCAACATCCCCGCGCTCACCAAGTTGATCGGAGACGCCAAGATCCAGGAAGTGGCAACGCAAGTCATCGGAGAGAAATCGAAGGTGTACCGGTTCGACATGAACCTGGAAGTTCCGCCGTCTCCGCCTTACGGGAATTCCGCCGCGGCGCGCTGGCACGACCGAGTTTCATCGGGTTATGGAACGCCGTCGGGGTTGCCCGTCAACGCGGTTCCCGATAACAACGCAGCGCCTGTCGAGGAATCTCAACCGAAGGAAGGAGGTAAATAATGCCGTACGCGATACGAAATTCCATTGTCCTGTTCATCCTCCTTATCCTCATCGGAAGCGGAGGGGGAGCGTATGTGTTCTGGTACCAGGCCGACAAGATCGACGAGGTCAAAAAAGAGCGCGAGGAAATACGCGATCAATTGGGCAACGTCGAGGAATTGTACAAGAACCTGGAAGCCTTGCAACTGGAAGTCGATATGCTGAACGCCGCGTGGAAAGAACGGCCGAAGTACATCCCCATGTTTGAATCCGCCACCGCCACACATGAATACCTCAACGCGGTGCTGGCCCAGAGCGAGCCCATCGACCTCAACGTTCTCACCCAGGAGCGCGTCGACCAGGAAGGCTGCGGCTACATCCACTATCACGTTTCCGGCCAGGGACCTTTCCGGGCCGTGAAGCGCTTCATCAACTACATCGAGTACGGTCCGCGCCTCATGAAATTGACCAGCCTGGACATGCGGGAAATCCATTCGCTCAGCGAGGACGAAAGCCGCATCGTGCACTCGGTCCAGTTCGACGCCGAGTTGCTGGCATATTTCTCCGACCAGGAGCCGTTCCGCGATTCCGTCGACTTGCCGGACGTTCAGAACGTGTCCTTCGCCGATCTGCAGTACAACCCCTTCAGGTCACTGGTCAACCCGGAAATACCGGCGAACGTGTACAACCTGCCCGAAGTCGAGAAATCCACGCTGCTGGCGGTCATGAAAGACCGCGCGTTCATCAGCGACCAGCAGAACGAGCTGGTCATGCTCCGGGAAGGCGACGAAGTGTATCTCGGCTACGTTTCCAAGATACTGCCGGAACGCAGACAAGTCCTGTTCATCCTGAACAAGGGTGGATTCGTCGAACGATACGTGCTGACGGTCGAACTCAAACACGAGCTTTTTAACCTGGTTAAATAATCCGGAGGTTTGCCCCCATGAAACGGCTTTTGACAATTCAAATCATTTGCATCCTGCTCCTCGCCTTGGCACAGACAGGGACAGCCCAGGAGGACCGCCTCCCCTTTCGGGAATACATAAGTCCCGATGAACGCATTACCATGTCGGGCGAAACACCGTTCGACAAGGCCATGAAAATCCTGGGCGAAGCAATGAAGAAAAACACCGGCAAGATCCTGGTGTACGAGGGCGAGAACAAGCAGCCCATTAATATCAACATTCCGGGCATGCACTGGAGGGACGCGCTGGATCTCATCTGCCGGCTGAACAACCACTGGTACAATGAAACGGAAAACTACATCAAAGTCTACCAAATCCCCAAAGCGAAAACCTCCGGCGAAGGCAAAGGCATTCTTACGGAAGATGTGGTGAAGGAACGCGAGGTCGAGATCTCCGCCGTTTTCTTCGAGGCCAACATCACGAAGATCAAGCAGGCCGGAATCGACTGGAGTTTCACCAACACCACTCCTTCCACTACCGTGTCGGGCGGAGTCCCGAACGCCACGTCGGTCAGCGAGGGCGGAATCACACTGACCGCTCGGCACAATCCCCTGGATAAAGCCATCGACATCATGGCTTCGATAAAAGCCTTCGAGTCGTTGAACATGGGCGACATCATCGCAACTCCTTCCGTTACGGTGAAATCCCAGGAAGAAGGACGCATCCAGGTGGGCGCGGATTTTTCCATAAAACAGCGGGATTTCGCGGGGAACGTGATCGATAAATTCTACAGCACGGGTACGATCATCTCCGTCATCCCGACAGTCATCCATATCAACGACATGGATGTGATCCACCTGAAGATACAGGCGGAGCGCTCCAGCGTGACACCCGATCCCATATCGACCATTATCAACAAGACGCAGGCCAACACCAGCGTCCTCCTCCTGGACGGCGAACAAACGGTGATCGGCGGCCTGTACTCGACGGATATAAACACGGTCCGCAAGGGCGTTCCTTTTCTCAAGGATCTCCCCTGGTGGGTCCTGGGATTGAAGTACCTGTTCGGGTACGACGAGACCCAGGTCGCAAAGAAGGAACTGATTATCGTCCTGCAAGCGCGCCTCGTGCCGACACTGAAGGATCGCTTCGCGCTCTACAAGAACAAACCGGACGCGAACAAGAATGTGCTTGAACGGAAATTGAAAAAACATGATGCAATCATGAAATCCATGTTGAAGCAAAAAGAACTCGTTCCACGATGATGCATCGCTGCGTACATATCGGCGGTCGGTTGGGCAGCCGGCCATGTCAGAGCCACTCGTGTGCTACTGTATTACTTAACACAAAGGAGACTGCAGATGGCTTTAAACGAACTGATCCCTCTCTGCATAACAGGCTTTTTTCTGGTAGTATGTCTTTCGGTCTTCAGTACGGGCATCTCCCAAAAGCCGCAGAACCACAACTAGGTCAACACCCTGGGAAGCGATTTGATGTATTCTTGCATCTCCCTCAGCACCCGCTTCCCGGTTTCCAAGTGGATGATTACAGGATGAGTTCGTTTTTGCAAGCAGGAACAGCCGGCTCCGGCGCGACACGTACGACAGCATTCATCAATCATGGCGGGAACAATGTCCGTGCGACGCATCCCGACATGGTATCTATAGGAAAAAACACTATTTTATCGCCACTGGGGTGACGTTCATGAAAACCACCCGTCATCGACGAAACCGAAGGATGTCACCCATAAGTGCGATGTACAGGGAAACTATCAGGGATCGCGCAATCGTGTCTATTTTTACTTCCGAAGACCAGGTACCGTTGGCTAAGATTCTCGTCGTGGACGACGAGAAGGTCATCTGTGACGCCATCGCCCGCCAGCTCCACGATGTCGGGTATTTCGTGGAAGCGGTATATAGCGGACCCGACGCGATAGAAAAAATCAGTACCGAGACTTACGACGTGGCCATCATCGACATCCGCATGCCCAAAGTCAACGGCTTCGGCGTCCTGCGCAAGCTGCAGGAGCACTCGCCCGGCACCAAGGTCATCATGATGACGGCGTACGCCGACATCCGCTCGGCCGTGGATTCGATCACGCTTGGAGCCGTGGATATCATTTCCAAACCGGTTGATATCGATGAAGTCATCATGACGATTTCCCGGTCTCTCAACAAGTAGTCCCGTCAAAGAAGCTCTTCACTCGGGCGCCGGCTCGCTCTTTCCGTACAACTCCAGAATCCTTGTCAATCGCCCCCCGATTTCCCGAACATTGATGGGCTTGCCGATAAAATCCACGCACCCCGCTTCCAGGCAGGCGCGGCGGTTCTCGTCGTGCGCGTAGGCGGTGATCACGACGACCGGCAGATGCTGGAGCTCCGGTGTGCTCCGTATAGCCCGCGTCCCTTCTATTCCGTTCATACCGCCCGGAAGGTTGATGTCCATGAGAACCAGACAGATCGCCTCTTTCCGCAGGATGTCAAGCCCCTCCTCCACGGAAGCGGCCTCAACGACGATGAACTCCTTGCGCAGAGCGGCTTTCATCAGCTCCCGCATCGGAGCCTGATCTTCCACGTACAAAATTTTGCGTTTTTCCATGCCATCCTTCTCGCGTTGACGCGTCGAGGACGATGATGCCGGATGTGTAGTTGTCATAGTGCTATGATATCTGGTTCGTGTCTGACATAGTTCGTCGGTCGTAATTCGTTGTCCCGGATCGACAGCTCGAGACCGTTCGTCACGGTACGCGGCATGTTTCCGTTTCGGTGCCTTTTATTCATCTTCACGGTCATTCCTCATCGAGCAAAAAAATGGTGCGTCGCTTTATAAGCACGCACCCTCCCTATCAATAAAAATACACTGCGACCGCACTCGTCAAAGCATTTTTTTGGGGATTGTTGTAAATTCTACAGTTGGATGCAGGGACGATCAAAACGGCGGTCGTTCACCTTCGGGCGGTTTTTCTTGTTCACCTGAATCCATTGCTCCGTATGTATCATCACATGGTGGAGTCGCGTTCCTCGACCGTGTCGGAGAACAGCAATTCGTCCGATGCAGGGAAACGTTTATTAGCAGGAGTGTCGATGCACAAGAAACCCATCAAAATAGTTCTCCCCCTCGCCCTCGGCGCGGCCGGCGGATTCGCCTACTGGTATTTCATCGGCTGCGTGACCGGTTCCTGCCCTCTCACCAGCCAGTGGTGGACCAGCACCGCCTACGGACTGCTTATCGGAGCGACGTTCCTGCTGGGAGGTAAAAAATCCTCCGCCGATTGACTTCCATTCCCCTTCGCGATGACGTGTAACGTTGAGACAATCACCGGACACTCGCGGAGTACCCCGGCTTATTCATTCTTTCATACAGGAGATTTTATGCGCGCTTTCAGATATTTTCTCATCCTTCTCGTCACCGCTTTCACCGCCCAGGGCTGTTCCGGCGATGGAAAGATCAAGAACATCACCGTCCAGGAACTGAAGACCAGACTCGACGCCGCGGATTCGCTCGTCGTGCTCGACGTCCGCACTCCAGCCGAGCTCGAAGGCGAACTGGGCAGGCTCAGCGGCATTATCAACATCCCCGTCCAGGTACTGGAGCAACGCTGGAAGGAGCTTGAGAAATACAAGGACAAGGAGATCTACATCATTTGCCGCAGCGGCAACCGCTCCCGTACCGCGGCCGGCATCCTGGCCAAACACGGCTTCAACGTGTACAACGTGAAAGGCGGAATGAGGGCCTGGAGAAAGGCCTTTGGAAACGCAAACAAGTGACCGTACGTTTCCGCATCTCTCGAACTCGCCGACACGAGGAGTGAACGTCGACCGGAGGTTCGATCAACGAGATGTTCAGCAGGTAGTCAAGCGCGAAAACCGATGAGACATTCGGAGCAGCGGGTGCACTTGCACAATTCCCGGTAAAGCTCAAGCGCCCCCTGCTCGTGACCGGTATTCCAGGGCCGCGGAATACCGAGATCCTGAAGGACGTTGCGGGCAGGGGAATGCGGAGACCGGAAGGGAAACGAGCAGAACAGGCGCACGGCCGTCTCCTCGGGCAGTGCTGTTTTCAAGGAAAGCCAGGGTATAAGGACATTAACGGTCATGGTGGAGAGGCGTGTATTCCCGAGAAGGAA
>JAADGX010000276.1 GCA_013152135.1 Chlorobiota bacterium | reverse complement strand
AAACAACGTTGGACTGAATGTCCATACCCTCGAGGACAACGATGTACATCCCCACATCCAGCCTGCGGTTATTCTCGTCATAGCCGTTGAATATAAGGTCGCCAGTACTGCCGGAGGGCACGTTGTTCGCCAGCGTCTTGAGAAGCAACCCCCTACTGTCATAAAGCCGGATACGTACCTGGGAGACGGCGGCAGGGAGATGCCACCGAACGACGGTGACGTCCTCATGACCGTCTCCATCGGGCGAAAAGGGATTTGGTTCGAACGTTAACTTCGCCCCATTATCAGCCGGGTTCGTCAACGCCATGTATATGCTGTTGACACGACAGGGGGTCGCGCCCTCCGAAGCCACGCACGAACGAACTCCATGCCTCGGGGGTGTTTCCATTAAAACGGGGATTGATTCTTTCCAGAGAAATACCGGTCGTGGAAGCAAGAGCGGGATTATGCCAACTGTCGGAATAGCTTACGCTGTCATGCAGGGTCATTCCCCGGTCGAACAAGACCACGTCATCCTCATCATTATTGAGATTAAGTGATGAACGGTTCAATATCACGACCGCTCCATCCGATCCCGACACGCAAACATCTCCATACGTCGTGAAGATACTGGAATCCGCAGCCACCACCAGGAATCCGCCCGGGGAGATCACCGCCGACTCATCCGGAAATTCCAGGAGCGTCCGCTTGCCATCCTCGCCCGGTCGATCGCCAATAAACCATCCCGAAACATCGATCGGACGAGAACCGGTATTGATGTATTCAACGAACTCAACGCCCCCGGTGGGTGGCGCGTACAGGATTTCGTTCAACACCAGCAGACCGGGCGGATAACTGTTGAACACCTTCAGCACGAGAGTGTCGTTCTCGCGACGAAGATCTGAATCAAGATGAACCGTACCAATGTATTGCACGGCGCCAGGCACCGTATCGTCGACAACGAAAACGATCCACGTCGAGTCGCCGGCCGGTAAATCGGGTATCGGGTACGGTCCGGAAACACGCTCGTCCGGTTCCGCGATCCCATCGAAGTTATGATCTTGAAACAGGGAGGCCTTGCCGCCGATTGCAACGGATAATCCCTCATTCACTATTTTCATTCGAATTGCCGAATCTCCTTTCTCGAGTCCCGCAACGGCAATGTCGAAAAGAAGGGGCGAGATGGAATTCAGCCGCCCGGGAGTGCTGCCCTCCGAATCGACTGATGAGGCCCAGTTTTGTTTGTCAAGGCTCGAGCCCGTCGCCGAAATACGCTCAAGCGATTTCCCGCCCGTTCCACCCCAGGATGGAGAGTACCACACGCTGTCCACGAGGATTCCCCGGGGATCGAAAAGCCGGACTGCGTCACCCGTGTTATTCAGCACCGGAAGAGCTATCGCCACTACGGGCGCCGGAATATCCGCGTGATAATTGACGATGCCTGATGACTTCGTGAGAACGAGAAAGCCGCCGGGTGGAACAACCGAATCGACGGTTATGGTAACCACGCTTCGTTCATCGCCGATACGCCAGTTCCTGATATGTATTTCGGAAGCAGTGATGTTCACCAACTCCACCCACTCCGGTTCGCCACCTACCGGCGCGAACATGATCTCGTTTACAACCAGCGAAACCTGTCCCCATGCCGGGAGGACCCCGAGTACGAAGAGCGCCGTCGAAAAAAGACAATACTGAAGAAACCGTCGCGTTGCCGTCAAAATCATGGTAAAAATAACCGAATATTTTTGTTTATAGCAATTGCGACATTCTTCAAAAAACAATTACGGCTTAACGGATTCTTCGTGCTTGACATTCTGCCCGCGATCATGTAAATTCTAGTGATTGTAATTTTTTAACAAGCCCACGCTACATGAAAAAGCTTCTTCTCTTCTCCATCCTGTTCGCGACGATGCCGCTCTTTTCGGGGGCATACATCGAGTTCTTCACAGGTCGCAGCGATGGAGAAAACATCACACTGGAATGGAAGACACACCAGGAAGACAACGTCAGCGCCTTTGATATCGAGCGGAAAGCCGGTGTTAACGGTCAATTCATCATGCTGGCGCGTATCGAACCCCGGGGTTCGAACTCGCACTACACGTATATCGACAAGTCAGCGTTCAAGTCGGCGGAATCGTTGTACATCTACCGTCTGAAAATCCTGGACACCGATCCGTCAGCTCCTCCTTCCTATTCTCAAGAGGTGCATGTTTCCCACAGCGTCAGCAGTGTGAAACGAACATGGGGCAGCATCAAGGCCATGTTTCGTTGATGCGTATGCTTGTTTCCTCTTTGCGGGCACAACACTTCGTTGATGCCCTTTTTTTATACCCTACCGGTCTATGTTGAACGTCAGATCCGTACCTTTCGCCAGCGGTTTTTCTGCCGCCCTCCTCGCCTTCTTGCTTCTGTCCTGCGCGGGTCCTCCCCGGTTGCGGTTCCAGTTCCCCGCAGGGGAGCCCTATGTACGTGTATGCCTGAACGACCAGGATCGCCAGATCGAAATCGGGCTTGACGGGGACATCGAGCTCAGGGACGGTACGAAAAAGTACCGCGTGAGGGGTAAATCGCGACTGAAGGTGGAACTCGGTGATAATAACCTGCTGGTCGTATCCGCGGATGGCGTATATATCGGGGGATTTTCCACGCAGATATCATGTACCCACATTTCTTCGGGAAGATTTTTCCGCTACAAAAAGCGCACGTATTCGGATACACTGCGAATTGTAGCGGACGGCGAGACGCTGCTTGTGCTCAATGTCCTGCCGATGGAGCGTTACCTGGGCGGGGTCGTTCCCAACGAAATCGGGCACAGAAAAAAAGAGGAATCGGAAGCAATCATGGCGCAGGCGGTGCTGGCGCGCACGTACGCCATGAGCAAAGTGATCATACCCATGGTTCGCCTCTTCGACGTCTACGACGATACCCGCGACCAGGTTTTTACGGGCGCAGCCAATGCGGGACCGCTTGTCGACGCGGCACTGAGAAATTCCAGGGGCGTCGTTCTGGCTTACGGTGACCAGCTTGCCCGCGTTTTTTACCATTCCACCTGCGGAGGTGCAACAGCCGCTCCCGAAGAAACGTGGAGCACGGCACAGCACATCCCCTACCTTACTTCCATTCGGGATCGCAGCCGCTACCGTGCGTGGTGTTCCCCCTCGCCGTTTTTCCGGTGGAAGAAGCAGTATTCACGCACGAGAATGGAACAAATTATCCGAAAATATCTGCCCGCCACTGTGGCCGAGTACAAAAATGAACGCTTCTCCAAAAGCGACTTTCTCCTTGGGATGTTCATCAAGGAGCGATACGCAAGTGGCAGGGTGAAAAAACTGGATATCGTTTTCGGCAACAAGCAAAAAAGGCGCACCTTTACTCTTTTTTCAGACAAAATTCGATATGTTTTGCGAGAACCCGCTCACGAAGCAATATTAAACAGCACGTTATTCAACATTCATATCACGCGAGACACCCGGCGATGGATCACGTCAATAACCATAGAAGGGGCGGGAAAAGGGCACGGTGTCGGCATGTGCCAATGGGGAGCCATCGGGCATGCCCGCGCCGGTATATCCTTTGAACGAATCCTCGAATTTTACTTTCCAGGGACCCACCTGACGACCCTGTACTGAAAACTCCCTTCAAAAATTCCTCCATTTCTCCTGAGAATACACGAATTATTGCCTGACGGAGAGGACTTTTTTGTTATTTCCGGTGAAATTTCGTATTTTTTAGGGAATTTGTTTTTTCCATCGAACCGGGAGATGCAATGGCAAAGCCCCTTAGTATCATGTATGTTGCCAGTGAAGTTGTTCCTTTCGCCAAAACCGGTGGCTTGGCCGATGTTGCCGGGGCGATGCCACAAATTATCCGCGAATCGGGACACGATATCCGCATCATGATGCCGAAATACGCTTCAGTCAGCGAGCGGGTTTTTAAAATACATGATATCAAACGACTGACCGACATCCCTATAAAAGTCGGTGATGAAACACATCTGGGCAGTATAAAGTCCTCCTTCATCACGAACCTGAAATCCAAGGTTCAGGTCTATTTCCTCCATAACCCCGAGTATTTCGACCGTCCGGGACTCTACACGGACCCTAAGACGCTCAAGGACTACCCGGATAACGACGATCGGTTCATCTTTTTCGCCCGGAGCGTCGTTCAAACACTGAACCGGCTTGGGTGGATCCCCGACATTCTTCACTTGAACGACTGGCAATCCGGACTCATCGCCGCTTACGCACGAACGATATTCCGGAATGAACCTCAATTCAAGAAGATCAAGATTGTATTCACCGTTCACAACGCGGCCTACCAGGGCATTTTCGACAAATCAGCATTCTATAAAACCGGGTTGCCGGAAGAATATTTCAGTCCCGACTACCTCGAATTCAACGGCAAGCTCAACTGCCTCAAAGCGGGATTGATTTTTTCCGACGCTATCACCACCGTCAGCCCTACGTATGCAAAAGAAATCCAGAGCAGTCCTGAATATGGATGCGGCTTGGAAAGCCTGTTTTACAAGCTCCGGCGAAAGACCAAAGCGATTCTTAACGGCGCGGACTATTCCGTCTGGAACCCGGAGACGGACGAGCTCATCGCCCACACGTACAGCGCCGCCGATCTCTCTCCGAAGCTTGAGAACAAGAAAGAGCTGGCCGATTATTTCAAGTTGAAATTTGACCCGAAAACACCCATCATCGGCATGGTCTCCCGCCTTGTTGATCAGAAAGGGTTGGACTTGGTCGTGAAATCGCTCAAGCGCATACTGGCGATGAAATGTCAGCTCGTCATACTGGGGACCGGAGAAGAAAAGTACCATATGCTTTTGAAGGAGGCGGCCAAGGCCAATAAAAAACAGATGGGCCTGGAACTGGCATTCGACGAAAAGCTGGCGCACTTGATTGAAGCGGGAAGCGATATGTTTCTCATGCCTTCCAAGTACGAACCGTGCGGTTTGAACCAGTTCTACAGCCTGCGTTACGGGACGTTGCCCATCGTACGCAAAACCGGCGGTCTCGCCGACACTGTCGTGGACCTGAACGAAAAACCAAACTCGGGTACTGGATTCGTATTCGAAAAATACGAGGCGCGGGAGTTGGTAGCCACGGTGAAACGCGCCCTGACGGCATTCAAAGATGAAAAGTGCTGGCAGCGGGCCATGATCCGTGCCATGAACAAGGATTTCAGCTGGAACAAATCGGCCGCGCAATACATCGACCTCTACCGGAAATTGATGAAGAAATAGATTGACTGGGAGGGATGCCTCAATTGCCCTTGTGCATTCCTCCCTTTTTCGATATGTTCAATGATGGCTTTTTCGTGACTGAAGTCACGAAGGTTTTGTGTGCTAATTTGTGTAATTCGACCGCGTGAGACACCCTTCATCTCTCGTTATTGTTATCCTGGCCACGCTCCTCTGTAGCGGTTGTCAGGACACCCCCACGGACGCTGGTTATGGAGCCTTGCCTCCCGGCGACATTCTTCAGATGGTAACACTGGATAGTCGCGTGCATCCGTTGGCCCTGGAGACCCGCACGTTTCGCCACGTCTTCGCCCATCAATCGAGCACCTTTCTCTCTCTCGGTTCCGCAAACGGGTATGAAGCCCGCACCCTCCTGCGGTTTAATATTTTTCCCGACTCCATCGGCGAGCGTGGAACGATCCGGTCGGTGAAATTCGATTTGAAACCCACCGGATACGGGATCAATCGTGGCGGCGCGTTTGCATTTACCTGCCGGGAAATAACCAGTAACTGGACCAGCAGCGGATTCACTGCTGATTCCATT
>JAADGX010000206.1 GCA_013152135.1 Chlorobiota bacterium | reverse complement strand
TTCCGAAGAAGACGCGAGGTCATCGATTCGATTCAGCATCGGCAGATTCAATACGGAGGAAGAAATACGGATGGCGGCGACGGAAGTTATCGACGCTGTGAAAAAGATACGCGCCCATTCACCGGCCTATCTCATGACCGTATCTTCCAAAGATAAACGATAGAAACATCCAACGACCATTAATTCTGGAGCACTTTATGTCTGAATCATTGACTGGAAAAGAGCTGGAACTGTTACGTTTCATGAAAGAACACGGTTTTCCGGTATTTCATCATTCAAATCTCTTTCGTCGCGACGTCGAGTTTGGGATTCGCGATTACTTCCGGGAAAAAACCGGCGAGGAAATTCGGCCCGTAAAATTTTCCAAGTTGGCCGAAGAGGTGCTGAAGAACCTGGAAAAAGAAGGCAAAATTCAGCCTCGTTTTCACGACACGTGGATGATTGATATTCCTGAATTTGCACCCGTCGCGAAGAAGGAAGACAATGAAGGAAAAGAGTAACGTACTGATGTCATACCGGATTGAAACGAGGTGTTGGCATATTTTTGAAAGGATTCATTCATGTCGAATACAGTGATACAGCAGGCTGGCGAAATTTCGTTGACCGAGAAAGCGGCGCGTGAAATAAAGACCATCATGAAAGAAAACGACATTCCGGAAACACACGGACTTCGGTTGGGAGTGAAGGGAGGCGGATGTTCCGGTTTTACCTACTCTCTCGGTTTCGACAAAGAATTGCGTGATAACGACGCGGTCTTTGAGATTCACGGCGTGCGCCTGGTCATCGATCACAAGAGTCTTTTCTACCTCGCAGGTACGGAACTGGATTTTTCCGATGGGTTGAATGGTCGTGGATTCGTATTCAATAATCCGAACGCGGCCCGGACATGTGGATGCGGAGATTCCTTGGGGGTATGAAAGAACGGTGTTTCCTCTTTTGAGAAAACATGAAGCAAAGTGATGAACACGTTGTCCCGCAAGCGGTTAAAGGGCTTGCTTCACCTTCCGGATTGCACGTTGAATAATATGGCCGCGGATTTGTTTGGAAAGGAACTTGCACGTAGCGCGTTCACTGAGGTTTTTAACATCGGTTACAATGAACGTCGATAACATTATTCAGTAATATTCAGTAATTATAGGAGTTATATATGGCTTACGAATGGAAATTCAACCCCAGGCCTTACAGCGATGAAGAGGCAAAAACACTTTTGAAAGATGTCGCTTCTCCCGAGACCTCCGACTGGCACTACAACAAGCATCACAAGGGGTACGTGGTTGCCTTGAACACCATTGAAACAGCGTTGGAATCCGCCGATCGGGGCAAGGCAAACGGTAATTACAGTGAGATCGGGGAGTTGAAACGCCGGTTGACTTGGAATCATTCGGGGGCGCTCTTACACGATCTCTATTGGAACAATCTCGGTGGCGACGGCAATATCGATGCGGCGCCGGAACTCAAAGCCGCGATCGAGCGGGAATTCGGTTCGTTCGAACAATGGAAAGAAGATTTCAAGGCCACGGCGTTTGCCGCCAAGCTCAGCGGATGGGGCCTCTTGGTTTATGATTCGCTTTACAGCGGTCGCCTGTTGAACGTCCTCGTAGATGAGCACCACAACGGGGCGATCTGGGGCGGGATTCCGCTGGTCGCCTGCGACGTGTTCGAGCACGCGTACTATCACAAGGATGGTCCGGGGCGGGCTGCGTATATTGACAACTTCATTAACGGTCTCCACTGGGGACGCATTAACGATCGTTTCAAGAAGTATCGCATGTAAGTCCTTCGTTCAAATTGAGGTCCATGCCGACAGAGTAACAGGTTCAGTCTGCATGGACTTTTCTATTGTGTCAGGTGAAAGACTCGCTTATATTTGCATCCGGTATGAGTCCGAATGAATCAGACATACGGTTGAATTATCCGCTGTTTCCTCTCGCGGTCGTCATGTTGCCGGGCGCGGAATTGCCGCTTTACATCTTCGAAGACCGCTACAAGGACCTGGTTCGCAGGAGTTTGAAGAAGAAGGCGGAATTCGGGATCATTTATGCTGATGGAACCAGTATGCGCGGTGTCGGGTGCGGGGCGCGTGTCGTCAATGTGCTACGCAAGTACCCGGATGCACGAATGGAAATCATTGTGCGGGGGACGGAGCGGTTTATAGTGCAGAGCACGATCACCCATCCGAGTGGCTACCTGGAAGCCAGCATCACACCGCTCCTGGATCGAAAAGAACCGATGGACGATGAAACCCGAACGGACGTCATCGGAATGTACAATGAAATCGTGCGCGAAGTGTTCGGCGGCACCCTCCACGAACTCGAACTCGATCATCCCGATGAGCGTATTTCTTTCCGTATCGCACAAAAGGTGGGATTGAGTATACACGACAGGCAGAAACTTCTCGAGTCCTCATCCGAACGGGAAAGATTGCAATTCCTCCAGCGGCGTCTCAAGGACCTTCTTCCGCACCTTGGTGAAGCGGCCACTATTCAACGTTTGATCAAGAACGACGGGTACATCCCGACGTAGTCCGCTCAACCGAAATTCACGTAAACGGCAACCAGGATAAGCAGAACGGCGAAAAGCCTGCGCAGGACGCCGCTCGCTGTTCTATGGCTCGTATGAACCCCGAAGGGCCCGCCCAGAACGGTTCCCACGACGACGGGAATAGCAAAGGGGTACGCGACGTAGCCCATCGTGGCGAACGGCAGGACGGGCAGGTGGGTCCCGCCGGTAGCGTAACCGAGGAGGCCGGCGAACGTCGTGAGGACCATGACGCCGGTCGAAGACGCGATAGCTTCTTTCATTTTCATACGGACGAAGAAGTGAAGCATGGGCACGGCGATCAGGCCGCCCCCGGTGCCGGCAAGAGCGGAAATCGATCCGATCAGCAGGCCGATAAGGATGAGACGTGGAGTTTGGTGTTCGGGCGCGCCGTCGAAAGACTTCTTCCGGTTGTTTCCGGTGAGCAACTGGAACGCAGTCAGGATGACGACGAAGGTGAAGACGAATTGCATCAACGGGCGGGGGATGGAACCGGACACGAAACCAACCAGGTACGCAGTGACGATACTCCCGGCTGCAATGCCAGCGACGGCGCGAACGCTGAGGAATCCCTTTCTGAACTGTGTTACGCCGTTTACCGAACTTGTTAGAAAGATGATGGAAAGGCTGGTCGCCACGGCGAGATGCATGGAGACTTCGTCCGGGATGCCGGTGGCGTCAAATATCGAGAGAAGCATGGGAACAATGATGATTCCGCCGCCGATTCCGAAAAATCCCGAGAGGAAACCGATGGCGATTCCGCCCAGGAAAAGGAGCAGTATCAGGTGAAATTCCATGGAGTTGATCGCTGGGATCTATTCACTGGCGGCCAGGATGGCTTCGTAAACCGATGTCGATTGCAGGATGGATACGGCGGTCTGCATTTGTGGATCCGAATAGAGACGGTACTTGTACCCGGCGGCGCTTCCCGCGTATTGCCGGTGTATTTCCACGAGGAGTTTGCCGAGAATTTCTCGTCGGTTTTCTACGATAGTCGAGCGGGCCAGCATATCGATTTTGCTTTTGAGAATATGAAGCGCCTCGCGCAGGTCGTCGCCGGTTTCACGTCCGGCCAGGGATGCGGAAATCGTGGCGTATGCTTTGTGTACACTGTCCTGATTTACCCACTGATGGTCACGGGAATACTCCATGAAGCGTCTCCAGATTTCCTCGCCGTCGGGGACGAAGGGCGGTTTGGTCGTGTTGAGGTAATACGCAGAGAAGGAAAAGATCCTCCCGGATGAAAGGAGTTTTTCCGTAACGGAATGCAGGCTTTTGCGTTTGACAACTGTGTCCGGCGTGATACCGCCATATGCGTGCACGACACGGTTCTGATTGAGCGTGTAAAATGCCGCCCGCGCAGCGGAATCGGAATGGGAGGCGTGACCGTTGCGGCGTTCCGCGTAATCGATTTCCTGGATGCATCTTCCACTGGGCGTGTAATAACGCGCCGTGGTCATTTTCAGTGCCGCCGATTCCGACAGACGAATGATGCGCTGAACGAGTCCCTTGCCGTAAGTCCGTTCTCCCACGAGGACGCCGCGGTCCAGGTCCTGGATCGCGCCCGCAACGATTTCGCTGGCGCTGGCGGAACGCTTGTTCACCAGGATGACGAGAGGAACAGAAGCGTATGAAGGTTCACGGTCGGAATGATACTCGCGCACGACGAGGCCGTTGCGCCCCCGCGTCGATACGATGAGCGTGCCCTTGGAGACGAAATTCTCCACGATATCGACGGCAGTCTCCAGAAGACCGCCCGGGTTGTCGCGCAGGTCGAGAATGAGACCTTTTAACCTGCTCTCGGGCCCCAGTCTCTTGAGCGCTTTCTCGAATTCAAACGAGGCCTGCCGGGTGAAACGGTGGAGTTGAATGACCGCGATGCCGGGGGCGACGAACCCGTAATAACCAACCGTGGGAAGGTGGACGAACTCGCGTTCTAAGCTGAAATGCAGTGTATCGGAAATCCCCGGTCGCGCGATGGTCAATCGCACGGTCGTCGAGGGTTTCCCCCGCAGCCATTTCCTGATAGCGTCTGGTTTCAGGCGTCTGGTATCGTGGTTGTCCACCGCCAGGATGACGTCGCCGGGACGGAGGCCGCCACGTTGCGCGGACTGTCCCCGGAGCACGGATGTCACGGTGATGTGGTTGTCCCGGTAACCAAGGTAAATACCGATGCCGCTGTACATGCCGATGGTAATGGTTGTGACGTCTTGCTGGTGTTCCTTGTCGATGAATTGCGAATAAGGATCGAGAATTGACACCATGCCACGGACACCTGCCGCAACCAATTTTTCGGGGTCGATGTTGTCAACGTAATTCGTGCGGATTTCAACAAAGACCTTTTCGTACAGCTCCAGGCTTTCTTGTATTTGGCGCCACAGGTTTCCTCCCGAGCGAAACCCCATGAAGAGAACAACGCCGAGAAGGAGAATGATCGCTGAGGTCTTCCTGCGCAACTTGAGATAGTTCATGTTAGTACTTGTTCAATGTTCGGATAAATCGTGATAATACGTTTTCAGCAAGTCTTCAACTCTCGCGGAAACGGCGGCGGCAATTTCCTGCGGTGAGCGGGTTGCATCGAGAATCGTCCAGCGCTCAGGCTCCTTGCGCGCCAGTTCGAGGTATCCCGCTCGCACCCGTTGGAAAAATGCTGCGGGTGCGGATTCCATTCGGTCGCTTGTTTCATCGGCGCGGACTTTTCTCGCAAAGGCTTCTTCTGTTGAGATATCCAGGAAGAACGTACAGTCTGGCCGTGTGTTAAACGTTGCCATTGCGTGCACATGGGCCAGGTTTTCAACGTCCAGGCCACGTCCGTATCACTGGTAGGCGGTCGTGGAATCATAGTACCGGTCAGATGACCACGATACCACCGGCAAGTGCGGGAAGAATGATCTCCGTGGTGACTTGTGCGCGGGCGGCGGAAAAGAGAAACATTTCGCACACGGCGTCCATTCCCTTGTTCTCCTTGTCCAGGAGCAGGTTCCGGATTTTTTCGGAGATGCTGGTACCGCCCGGCTCACGAACAATACGGTACCGGAGATTTCGCTTTTCCAGCCATGACGACAGCAAACGGATCTGGGTCGTTTTTCCCGAACCGTCAATCCCTTCAAAAGTGATAAGAGGGGCGTGTTGTTGTTTCGCCTGGTTCATTGTATCCATTCCCTGGAATTGAATACCATATCATGAAGAATATAAAGCGCGTGGTTGCAGGGAACAATTGAAAACCAGTTTCCGGTGATGGCTTGCCGGGTGTCAACCGCGTGGATGGTGCGCTTTGTGTTCTTGCTTGAGATACTCCCGGTCGACGTGTGTGTAGATTTCCGTAGTGCTGATATCAACGTGACCGAGCATTTCCTGGACGGCTCTCAGGTCGGCGCCGCCTTCCAGCAGGTGGGTGGCGAAGGAGTGGCGCAGAGTGTGGGGATGAACGTCACGTTCGATGCCCGCGGACCTGGCGGAGCTTCGAACCAGGTTCCAGATGCTCATGCGACTCAGACCGCGCCCGCGATTGTTGAGAAATACGACGTCGGTCCTGAAACCTGGTTTCAATAGTTGCGGTCGCGATACGGTGAGGTAGCGGTTGATCCATTCGATGGCTACATCGCCGATGGGTACGAGTCGTTCCTTTGAGCCTTTACCGAATAGCTGCACGAGACCGTCATCCAGCATGAGTTGGGGCAGTCTCAGGTTGACCGCTTCCGAGACGCGCATCCCGGTGGCATACATGCTTTCCAGGATCGTTCGATCACGGATTCCGCGTGTCGTCGAGGTATCCGGCTGTTCGAGGATCCGGATGATCTCATCCCTGGTCAGGACCTCGGGAAGACGTTTTTCCTGGATGGGAAGTTCGAGATCGGAGGTGATGTCGTCCACGAGGAAGCTTTCCTCGCTGAGGAATTTGAACAAGCCTTTCAGGGACGAAATGGTGCGGGACAGGCTCCGGCTGCTCAAACCGGCACGGTGGAGGGAGCCCAGGAAGCGGGTAATATCTTCACGGGTCACATCGGCGAGATCCTCGGTACCCGTTTCCCAGATCCAGGTCGCGAAACGATGGATATCGAACGAATATGAAATGAGAGTGTTTTCCGACAGACCTTTTTCAATTCGCAGGTAGGTCAGGTACGCCTGGATGGGTTGCAGAAGCGACGGCGCAACGGGGAGATCATTCTTCGGATTTTCCAAGGTGCTTGATCCTGCGAATAAGTGCGTCGGCGGAATTCGGAAACAAGAACGTCTTCGCGGTTTGCTCAACCAGCTTCTTCGCCTTTTGTTCTTCCTCCTGGCTCGGGTACTTGATGCGATTATGATGTATTCCCAGGAGGATGCCCAAGAAGCTTTTCTTAATCTTGAACAAATCCTGCATGGTGATGTCGGCTTCGTCAAGTTCCCCCTCGTTCAGGCGTTTGGTCACGATGGAATCGATGAGTTGCTTGATCTTTTCCGGGGTTGGTTCATCAATGGCCCTGGCCGCGGCTTCGATTGTATCCGCCAGCATGACAATGGCTGTTTCTTTGGAACGGGGACGGGGACCGGGATAGCGGAACTCGTCTTTGCTTACATCCCGTGCCTGTTCCTTTTCCCTGGCGTAAAAATACGAGACGATGGTTTTCCCATGATGGGCGGGAATGAATTCAAGTATGCGTTCCGGCAGTCCGTATTTCCTGCCCAGCGCGACGCCTTCCCGCACGTGATCGATAATGATGCGCGCGCTTTCCTTGGGGTCGAGATCATCGTGTCGATTGATTTGGGAGATCTGGTTTTCGACGAAGAATTCCGGTGCGACGATCTTGCCGATGTCGTGGTAATACGCTCCGACGCGGGCCAGGATGGGATTTGCGCCGATTTCCTTGGCCGCCGCCTCCGCCATGCTGGCCATATTGATGCTGTGGTGAAACGTCCCCGGCGCTTTTGTTGATAATTCACGCAACAGGGGATGGGTGTAATCGGAAAGCTCGAGAAGTGTGAGGTCCGTCGTGATACCGAAAAACTTTTCAAAGAAAATAAGCAGCCCGAAAGTCAGTACCGGCGAGATGATGGAATTCCCCAGGGCGTACCCGAGTTGCATCATGATCTTGGATATTTCTTCCGAACGTTGCAGGCCGAAGAAAGTGATACATACCGCGTATCCGAGGAAGATGAACGCCAGCGACCGGAATATCTGGGTTCGATTCTTGATATCGCGAACGGTATACACGCCGAGGGCACCCGCAACCAGCGATGCGACGATGATGGAATAGTTTCCGCCGCAAATCGCTCCGGCCAGGAGCGCCATGACGACGGTAATGTTGTATCCCACCCTGGAGTCGAAGATCACGGTCAGAAGCATGGATGCGGTCGGCACCAGGATCAAGTACTCGACCGGATCGCTGGATTTCATCATGTAGGAAAAGTATGCCAGCGACGATACGAAAAGGATAAGGATGGAGATAAGAAGGAGTTTTGAATTGTCATCGAAAATCTTTTTCCGAAACAAATAAAGGTAAATCACGAAGAGGAATAGGATCACCGCCACGTGGCCGGCGCGACCCACACCCTCGAGTATCACGTTGGTGTCGCCCATTTGTTTTTGCCAGGCGGCCTGGAATGACTCGAGCTTGGCTTTCGTCTCCGGTGTGATTCTCTCGTGCCGGCTGATGATGCGCTCGTTTTCCTTGACCGTGCCCATGGTTCTTGGCACACGGCTCGCGTTCCATTGCTGGGCGATCTGGGTCCGCTGCTCATCCAGGATAATATTGGGTTGCAGGATGGATTCGGCTATTCCGCGCAAAGTCGTGATGAGCGTATCGTTATGAAGGCGACTGCTCAGGAGCTCTTCAATCTTCGACAGGGCTTCCTGTCGATCCAGGAACTTCGATTTCGGGACCGTTATTTCGATTTTGCCTTGTGGCAATGAAATCATTGTCTGGCGAATTTCCGACTTTGGACGATCAAGCACGCCGATCGTGTTTACCATGCGAATCCCTTCATCCACGAGCATCCGCAATTGCAGGACGGTCGTGTGGCGACGGTCTCTTCGACTTGACGGCGTGGTGGCGCGAAAGAGGATATTCCAGTCGGTGGTAGCAAGCTCGAGCGGGAACCTGGTCATTTCGGCAACGATTTTGAGGCTGTCTTCGCGCCGCTTGGCGAGCGAACGTTCGGTGCGGAATCGAGTCATCAAAGTTGTGATTTTTTCGATACGGCTGAACAACGCCTTGGTGGTATCGAGCATTCGTCGTTCGACATCGCGATCGCGCATGAAACTCAGGGGAGTGGCGGCAATGTGGCAGAATCGATTTCCGCCTGGACGGCCGTGGGGTCACGAAGGATGGGAAAGGTGAAAGGGGCGATGACGTCGTCCGCGTTCCAGATGTCGCCGACCTCGATGGCGAAGTTGAATGTACTGCCGCGGGGAAGCATCAGGGAAATCAAAAAGACCAGCGATACACCGAGCAGTATCTTGGTTGTCATGCTACCGGCGGAAAGGAAACGCCGTGTCCGTGAGTCGTTAGCGCTCATGTAGCCCGGCTCTTTGCTTTATATACGTCCATGAGAAAATCCACTGCGCCGTCCTCTTCGTTTGTTTTACGTAATATAATATCACAAACCTGCTTCAGCGAATCTGTCGCGTTTGCCATCGCCACACCAATGCCCGCGTACCGACACATTTCCAGGTCGTTGTCGAAGTCCCCCATGGCGGCGACTTCACGCCTTGAGTATCCATACCGTTTCAGAATCCAACGCAATGCCGTTTCCTTGGTGACCGATCGGCTCCTTATTTCAAGGTAATATATTCCCGGAAAAGAATGAGAAGTATAGGTGATCTTTGCAACCTCGTTATGGTGACGTATCGATAATTTTCTCGATAATTCCTGGATGAGCGTGTATGGCGCGCTGACGACGTACATACAGGTGGAATCGTAATACGGCTGAAGGGAATCCACCCGCTTGATTTCTTCGGGCACTTCTCCCAGGTACTGTGGGATACGCAGTGGTTCGTGTTCATACAACACGCCGTCAGCGCTGAACGCGACGAGTGAACTCTCGTCGCTCTTCCGTGCGATTTCAGCGACTGTCTGCGCTACACTGGAAGGAAGAAACCAGCTTTTCAGGAATCGTCCTCTCTGATCGATGATAACGGCTCCATTAAGCCCGACTGATGGAAAAGGGGTATCAATAACGCGGGAAAGCTTGTGAACAAAAAGGGGCGTGCGGTTGCTGAGCAGAACAACGTTGACTCCTACGGATTTCACTTTTGCGATGGCTTCCCTGGTCGGCGTCGAAAGAACATTGTTGCTGCGCAGCAACGTCCCGTCGATGTCCGAGGCGATGAGCTGCAGTCTTTTCAGCCGTTTTCGTATGCGCGATTCCTTACTCAGAAGGGGAAGCATTGGGTTGCCAGGTAATTGTGGAAAGGTGTTTGACCAGGATGACTCCGCACC
>JAADGX010000127.1 GCA_013152135.1 Chlorobiota bacterium | reverse complement strand
AGCTGGAAGCGTGGTGGGAAGAATTTTCGGATTGGCGAATCAGACCACAGACGACAGACCACGGACCACGGACGACGTGGGGGCGACTCAAAATAAATTGGGGAACTTCAAATGAAGGCCCTACCACGAAGCAACAAATCGAAAATCAAGAATCAAAAATCGAAAATCACTTTCCCCCCCTACGCACTTACGCTCATACGCACATACGCTCATACGCACAAACGCTCATTCCGCCTTCAGCGGCAAGGTGAAATGAAACGCCGATCCTTCGCCGACGGTGCTCTCCACCCATATTTCCCCGCCGAGAGAATTGATGATTTTCTTCACGATAGCCAGTCCGGCGCCCGTGCTGTCTTCCTCGTCTCCCGTTTGCAAGCGGCGGAACAGCAGGAAGATTTCCTTCTGGCTCGCTTCCGGTATGCCGATCCCGTTGTCCCGCACGACGATCTCCACCATGTTGTCGTCCCTCTTTTCAGCGGTAATGGCGACCTCGATGTTCTCCTTGTTGTTGTACTTGATCGCGTTGGAAATCAGGTTCTGAAAGACCTGCCGCATGCGCTGGAGATCGGTCTTGATGACGGGTAGAGGTTCCGGGACGCTGATCGTGACGTGGCGCTCTTCCATCCGTATCTGGAATTCCTGCTTGATGGAATCGATCACCTGGTTGAGGTTGACCTCCACTTTTTCGCCCACCACGCGGCCGATGCGGGCCAGCTCCAGGACGTCGGAAATCAGGTGGTTCATGCGCTGGACGGAATTAACGATGATGTTCATCCATTCCGCGCTTTCGTCGGTGAGCGCGTCGGCCAGCTCGTCTTTCAGAAGCTCCGTGAAGCCCTCGATGGCAATGAGCGGCGCGCGGAGATCGTGGGAAATGGTGTAGGCGAACTGCTCCAGTTCCTTGTTCATGGCTTCCAGTTTCGCCGTCCGCTCGGAAACAAGTTGCTCGAGCTTCTCGGAGTAGTAGGTCAGCTCCTGCGTGCGCTCCTCCACCAGTTTCTCCAGCTTCTGCGAATACTGCTGGAGCTGGAATTCCAGGGTCCTGCGATCCGTCATGTCCCGCACCACCGCGCAGTAGCGCGGTCCGTGGGACGTATGGAAACGTGAACACCGCACGTTGCAGTACAGGACCTTGCCCAGCTTGGTAAACAGGATGGCGTTGAAATCGATGTTGCCCTCCCGCATGAGGCGGTCCATCCTTCCGTGGACGGCGTTGTCCGGAACCCGCATCAGCTTCTGCCACGGCGAATCCTGCAACTCGTGCTGCTCGTACCCGAACATCTGCGAGAACTGGTGGTTGCACATGAACCGCGTGATCGGCAGGTCGAAAATGGCTAGTCCGTCCGGAGACGATTCGAACATCATGCGAAAGTGCTCTTCGGAATCCCGAAGCTGGAGTTCGACCATTTTGTACCGGGAGACGTCGCGGATGATGCCGTTCACGTGGCTCACTTCGCCCTCCGGGTCAAACTCGAACGACTTGACGTCGCTTATCCAGATGACCTCGCCGTCTTTCCTGCGGAACCGGTATTCCACTTCGAGAGGCCCACAGGCGGTTGGCGAGGTGCTGCTGGATGGTGTGCGAGAGAAAACGAAAATCTTCCTCCGGCACCTGGTCCTTTAAAATCGCGGTCGGATCAAGAGAGAATTCTTCCACCGTGAAACCCGTTTGCCTGAGCACGGACGAGGAAAGGAACTCGAAGGCGTTCCGCTTGACGTCGAGACGATACACCACGTCCGGCACGCTGGAGACGACACGGGATACGTCCGCACCGCGAGCATCCTCTGAAGCCTTTTCCGGCGCGCGTTCGGATATGGAAAGAACGATGCTGCGCCTGCCGCTCTTGTGCAGGATGGGTTGGTACCGTAGCCGGAATACTTTCTTGCCCTTGAATTTCGCCGGCAGCGGAAACTCCTTCGCTCCGCCCTCGAAGACCTTCTTGACGACGGTATCCGCGTCCGCTTTCCCGAGGTCGAGGATCTCGGGATCGGATGTATTGAAAAGCTCGGCGGAAATGGCGGTCCGCGCATCGGGCAGATTCAACATTTCCAGCGCTCGCTTGTTGATGTCAATCAAGCGCCCCGCTTCGTTGAAAAGCACCAGGCCGTGGGGAGCGCCGCGGAAAATGTACTGAAACCAATCTTCCGAAACCGCGCCTCGCTGGGCTTCCTTCCGCAGCAGCCAGAAGTCGTGAAAAACGAACAACAGGTAATGGTTTCCCGCTTCGGTGTGGATGCTTTCTATCCGTATTTCCAGGAAGATGTTTTCCGGTTCGCTTTCCAGGACGATTTCGACGGGCTCTTCCTCCGGATCGGAGACAAGACGGCGAAAAGGCTGCTCGATGTTTCCGCGCAAAGATTCGGGAAAGAGGGAAAAGACCGTCGTCCCCAGAACGTCGGCCAAAGGGTGATGAACCATGTTGGAAAAAGCGGGGTTGGCGAACACGATGTTTCCGCCGGTATCGGTCAGGCACACGCTGTCCCGGATGTTTTCCAGGATGATGGACATTTCTTCCAGCACCGTCTGCAGCCGCCCCTCGGAATACTCCTCGCGCGCCACGGGATGGAGGCTCATGAAAAACAAGCGGTCTTTTTCCAGCTCCATCACTTCTCCCCTGGACCGGGCCAAGACGACCACGCCGTCGTCGCGCTTGATGTTGACCGTCCCCGTGTATCGCCGTTCCGCGGTCTTTCCCCTGCCGTTAATGACATCCTTCAACCGGAAATCCGCGAACAAGTCGTCGTCGGTTCGATTCAAGAGCTGATCGGAAGTGGCGCCGAACACGTCGCAAGCAGCCTCGTTGCAATGCACCAGCCGGCCCTCCGGAACCTGGAATACGAGGATGGGTTCGCACGCTACGTCGCAAAACCTCCTGTAGAGATTTGTGTCAAGGGTAAATTGCTTCGATTGTTCAGCCTTTCCCATACGCTCTCGAATCATTCATCTCCCCCATGAAATATTGTCATCGCTTTTCAAATAAGCGGCTTGTTCTGAAATCAAGTTAGAAATCCCGCCTTTCGGATGCAATGGATTCCATTCCCACACTTGCATTTATTGCAAAATTGTCGCATTTATTTTCATCTGGATGTTGACATGGATCAGGAAAGGAGTTGATTTGACATTTCGCCGTTCTTTTCAATACAAGAAAACGGAAATATCCTACCTCGTTCTCGGGACAGCGACGGGTGAGCCCATCCTGATGCTGCACGGCATGCTGGGGACGTTTGAACGGGAACTGGCCTGCATGGTTCCGTATTTTTCCGATTACCAACTTGTATGTCCCGACATTCCCGCCCACGGCGCATCGACGGGCGCGACCCTGGATCCCCGTCACACGGCGGAAGCTATGATCGCGTTGTGCGAACATCTCGCTCTGCCACGGGTCCATGTTTTCGGGTATTCCTTCGGTGGATTCGTCGGGTTGATGATGGCGGAACGCCGCCCGGACGTCGTGAACGCGCTGATGATGCACGCGACACGGTTCTTCTGGACGCAACCGGAAGCGGACGAGTTCGCCGCGAATCTCCGTCCCGAGGTCCTTGCCGAAAACAATCCCCGCTGGGTCGAGGTTCTCCGCGAGGATCACGCTCCACAGGGCGCGGACCATTGGAAGGAGCTTTGCAGTATCGCCTCCACGTACGTAGCTACTCTGCCGGAGTCCATGAGTACGTTCGATGTTTCCACCATCGCTACTCCCGTCTGTGTTTCGTGCGGCGACCGTGACGCCATGCTCCCGATTCGTGAAGTCGAGCAACTTGCCGGGATGCTTCCGTGCGGTTCACTGGCCGTGATACCGGGGTCGGCGCACCCGATGCAGGAGACACAAACCGGCGCGCTTGCCGGAGTCGCATTGGAATTGTTCCGCGCACACAGCATATTCTCTTGATATGGAGAACCGATTCACGCTGGCCGAAGGAAGCGAAGTCTTCGAAGGAAACGAGTTGATTGTAAAAGGCGCCCTCGAGGCCGGCGTCTCTCTTTTCACGGGCTATCCCGGTTCGCCGGTGGCGGGTGTCTTTACCGTGCTGGAACAGATCAGCGACGTGCTGAAGGAGTACGGTATCAAGGGCATCATCGCCAACAACGAGAACCAGGCCGCTTCCATGCTCCACGGCGCCATGTCGGTGCCTGGCGTTCGGGCCATGGCCGTATTCAAGAGCGTGGGCGCGTACGTTGCCCTGGACGGGATGGCCATCGTCAATTACACCATCCCGGAAGCTGGAAGCGCGGCCCTTTGCGTCGCGGGCGACGACCCGGCTCTTTCCAGTACGCAAGTCGGCGCCGATTCTCGCTACACGTTTTTCTCCGCCAAGATCCCGGTTTTCGAGCCGGCCACTAACCAGGAAATCAAGGACTGGATCAAGCTCGCTCTCGACATTGCCGGACGCTCACAGCTCCTGGCGGGAATGATTATCACTACCAACCAGGCGGACGGCGGCGGCACGGTTATCGTCCATCCGAACGTGAAGCCTGTCATCTCGATGCATCACCCGGTGATGGTGGATACAAGCAAAATCCGGGTGCGCCAGAGGGTCGCCGTTCCTCCCAACTCCGGCGAACTCGAACGCGACATCATCGAAAGGCGCATGCCCCTGTTCCTGGAGGTCATCCGCGAATCCGGTCTGAACCGCGTGGAACCGGGGCCGGACCGGCGGATCGGGTTCGTCACAAGCGGCAACACGTATAACTACCTCCGGCACGCTCTTTACGAACTCGGGACCGACGGAGAATTTCCCGTGCTCAAGCTCGGTGTCACCTACCCGGTCGATCCGGAGGTCGTGCTGGCGTTCGCGGCGAATGCGGACGAGCTGTTCGTGGTCGAAGAGAAACGCGGTTTCATCGAATCACAGGTCGTGGAAATCCTTCGCAACGCCCGACAGGAGGGCCGGATGGAATCCCGCGACGTGTGGGGAAAGCGGTTTCCGGACGGTCTGCCGGGTATCCCGGAAGCAGGCGCCCTCAACCCCGGTATACTCATCAAGCGCATCGGCAACATGCTGCTCGCGCGACTGACGTGACGCGTCCCGTCTTCGCGGAGCGCAACAACATGCAGGAAGGAACGAACCATGAATCGAATGATTGACGAAAAAATCGCCCAGGCCGTCGACATCCTCCGGGAAAAGCGTATCGACGCCTGGCTCATCTTCGTGCGGGAAAGCGCGACCATGCCCGACCCCGCCCTCGACATGGTGGTGGGCTCGCACTGCACTTGGCAAACGGCGTACATCATCACCGCGGGCGGGGACACCATCGCCATCGCGGGCAGCCTCGATACGGCCAACATCGAACAGCACGGCCACTTCCGTTCGGTGCGCTCGTACGTGGAAGGCATCGGGCCGGAGCTGCGCGGCGTGCTCAAAGACCTGAAACCGAAAAAGATCGCAATCAATTATTCCACCAGCTCGCCTATGGCCGACGGGTTGACTCACGGCATGTACCTGCAACTGGTGGAGTACCTGAACGACACGCCGTACGCACGGCGCCTCGTGTCCGCCGAGGAAATCTTTGCCGCTCTCCGGGGCCGCAAGTCGCCGCAGGAAATCCGGCACATCCGGGCCGCGATCAGGGAGACACTGGACATCTACGATCTCGTCACCGGCTACCTGCGGCCGGGACTGACAGAGCGCAAGGTGGCGGATTTCATCCTGCGTGAAGTCAGGAAACGAAAGCTCGACCTGGCCTGGGACCCCGACCACTGTCCCGCCGTGTTCACCGGTCCGGACACACCGGGCGCCCACACCGGACCCACAAACCGCACCGTCCGCCCCGGCCACATCCTGAACATCGACTTCGGCGTCAAGGTGGACGGGTATTGCTCGGATCTTCAACGCACCTGGTACATACGCCGGAAAAACGAGAAACAGGCGCCCCGGGAAGTAGTGCGGGGATTCAACGTTATCCGTGATGCAATCAAGATGGCTGCGGATTACCTCCGTCCCGGCGCGATATGCTGGAAAGTGGACATGGTGGCCCGCAAGCACATCACCTCCAGCGGTTACGACGAGTATCCCCACGCACTCGGGCACCAGGTGGGACGCGCGGCCCATGACGGGGGCTCCGTGCTCTGTCCCCGATGGGAGCGATATGGTAAACTCCCGTACATGAAGGTGGAAGCGCAACAGGTGTACACGCTGGAACCACGGCTGACCGTAGAAGGACATGGCGTGGCGACTATCGAGGAAATCGTTCTCG
This sequence comes from Chlorobiota bacterium, assembly GCA_013152135.1. GTDB lineage: Bacteria > Bacteroidota > Ignavibacteria > SZUA-365 > JAADGX01 > JAADGX01. The sequence continues at coordinate 797 of JAADGX010000127.1, read as the reverse complement.
TTACTCCGGAAAAAACGAAATTTCTCTCGAAGCCACAGCGTCGGCTCTACCTGGTCTGACTGTAAAATTTTTCTGGTGCTTGAAAAACAAGATAAAATTATCTACATTTAAATCGATAGATGACTCGAATATCTATAATTTCTTTGTACTGATTCGCACAGAACAGGAACGAACCCGGAAATCACGCGCATGAGCCAGCACCGGGAACACATCTTCTCTCGACTTTCGATTTCAACATTTCACGATAACGTACCTTGTCATCGCGGTTTTCCGCCCTTTTCCGGGTGTGAGGCCGCGGGTTGTGCGCCCGCGTCATCGCTGGCGCTTCACCATTCAGTAGTTTTAATCACCAGGAGGATCATATGAAGCATCAACTGAGAGTGTTGATGTACGCGCTTTTCATCAGCCTCGTACCGTACCTGGCGCTGTCGCAAAACTGCGTGACCTGCCACAAGATCAAGACGCCGAACATCGTCACCGACTGGCAGATCAGCAAGCACAGCAAAAACGAAGTGACGTGCGACGTCTGTCACGGCGATGAGCACAATTCCCCCAAGAACATCAGCAAGGCGAAAATTCCCACGCCGGAAACCTGCGCCCAGTGCCACGAGGACCGCGTCGAGCAGTTCAAGAAAGGCAAACATGCTTACGCCTGGGCGGCAATGAACGCCATGCCGACCATCCACTGGCAGCCCATGGAGCTGACCCAGGGTATGAAAGGCTGCGGTGGATGTCACAAGATCGGCCTGAAGAGCGAAGAAGACATCAAGAAGCTGAAGGAAGAAGGCTCGGGATAC
>JAADGX010000045.1 GCA_013152135.1 Chlorobiota bacterium | reverse complement strand
TCCTGCCTCAAGAATACCGGTTCAACCTGACACCGCCGCATTTTCAACCAGGCGGGCACACGTGATTACAAACGGCTCACTGCGTCGCAACGCTCTTTCCACCTCGACGATTACACGGAAAAGAGAACCGCACGAACCGGTGAACCATCCGCGCCCTTGATCAGCAACGGAAAACAAGCGAGGCGATAGGTTCCTTCCCCGACATGGTCGAGACGTACGCGCTCCAGGATAATCACGTCCCCGCCAAGCAGGGTCCGGTGCACGGGGTAAGCCGGATCATCTTCTCCCTCGATCGAATCGCGGTCAATCCCCACGATGTTGACGCGAGCGTCGCGCAGGCGTTCGGCCGCGGGCACGGTTAGCCCGGAGAATTCCCCGCACTTCGAATCATCCGCCCCGGATACAGTCTTAAACAGGACGGCTATACCCGGCTTCAGAATATCCGATTGAAGATGTTCTACATCGATGGATGGCGCCCCCCAGACAGTAACAACCCGCGCGGGACACCAGAAGCGATCGAGGAGGAGGGCATCCACCGTCTTACCATCGCTCACAAAATGATACGGAGCGTCAATGTGCGTGCCGCTATGTGCGCTCATCGTAAGCGACGACAAGTTGCATATCTCCCCGTCATGAATCGAGGATTGCGGATGGAGCCGGAAAGGAACGTCCCCGGGATACGCTGGTGTATGCTCGTCGAGGGGAATGGAGATATCTATTATCTTGACGGGCTGTTCTGATCGGCTCATCGGTCTTTTACAAAAAGATATGATGTATGAAGAGAAGCGATGTTCACGCGGGATGCCGAGAAGCAGGGGATTGCTAGTGGCCGGAATACGTTTCCCGGATGGTAAAGGGAATTTCCTCCGGATCGACGCGGAGAATCATTGTCCCTGCAGGAGCCGATATTTCCGGCCGAAACGCATCGATGTTACCAGAGATCAAGTCCCCGTAGTTCACGACGGCCTTGAAATCCTCGACACGGAGGGTGTTTAACTTGGAAATACCCGCCCGCACCAGAATCCGAACCGACGGCTGGGCCAACATGACTTCCTTGTCGCGTGGAACGTGCTTGATGGTGACGGCAACCGGCCCGAACCAGTCCTCGGCCATCTGTTCGACGTTAATCTTCAGCAAGACCCGGCGCGGGTACACATTGACCAGAGAGGAAAGCGAATCTTCCAGTTCGATTTCCATGCGTAAGGGTTTTGAAATGTCATCCAGCACGATTCGTTTCGTAGGCCAAAACTTGATCAGCGAAACGATGGACTTCGCCCCGTTGATCTTGGCCATCGCCGGCACAAGCTGCGGCGCTGATACGGGGCCGAAGTTCTCGGCGTATGATAACTTCGCCACCAGTTTGATCGGAACTTTCTTCTCGATGAATTTCTCGAAATTCAGGTACAGTGTGTCGGGATACGCACGCAACGCCGTGACGCCGGGCGGAAGCCGGACGAGATCCGACAAGTATTTGTTGGTCAGGAAGACGTGGACATTCTTGAATTTCCGTGCGGAGATTTCGTACCGAACCGGTTGTCCCAAGTGCAGAAAGAGCAATTGCCATCCCGTCCCGCGCACGTTGACGTCGAGATAGGGCGGCAAATTTGATGCAAGGGCGGAGGTGGACGGGATATCGGTAACTACCAGGGGAACTTTCAATTCGGATTTAAACGATCCTCCCATGGTCACGCTCAACCACAGCAAGACGGCAAAGGCAATCGAGCCGATAACGATATGTGCGTTGCCTCTCATCATTCTTCGAAGAGTGCTTGATGCACCCGGTCATGGACACGCACTGTGGTACACGACCAACGGAATCACACGATCCCTCGGGCAGTACAATCAAAGCCGGAGTCAATATAGATATCAAACCGCCGTTTTTCAAACCGCCGACATTCCCGCCGGTACAGCATCGGGAATGTGTCCTTCACATCAGAACCCGTTACAACCGACAATAATTATCACCCCGGAATTAAGCCTTGACATAATCCGGTTTACTTTCTACATTCTTGTACTTACAAGTTCGGACCACAAAGGATGCCGTATGATCACGATCATGGAGGAACGATGGATGCACGGACAACTCATGAACTCCAGGAAGCGATAATGAATCGTATCCAGCACATTCTGCTGCAAAACTATGGGCAGAATCCCGATTCCATAAATCAGAACAACCTGGACGCACACTTGGCTTTTAAGGGTGACCCTCAACTTAACGAGCTTCGGCTTGCCTTGTACAGAATCAAAAAGGGAACATACGGAAACTGTATCTATTGCAAGAAACCGATTTCCATTGACATTCTTCGACGGTCACCAACCGCGCATTTTTGCGAGGCATGCGCTGCAAAATTGAGCGCGCACCTGAAGCGAAGCAAGCTGCAAAAGAGAGTATCGTAATAACACTTTAAAAACAGGGATGAAACGTCGTCATTGTGATTCCGCCCGTGGCGAATGAAGCAAACGTATCCGAAATTGCAGATGGCCTCTGTCTCCGTTTTCGCAACCACCGGTTTTTACAAGTCTCCATAACAAAAAAGCTCATCACGTGATGAGCTTTTTTGCGAACGATATTGGTCTTGTCACCTGGCGTTTTTCAACGCCTCCGCTCCCGAGACGATTTCCAAGAGTTCCTTGGTAATCGCGGCTTGGCGCTCACGGTTGTAGCGCAACGTAAGTTCCGTAATCATATCCCTCGCGTTCGTGGTGGCCGTATCCATCGCCGTCATACGGGCGCCCTGTTCGGCCGCGTTCGACTCCAGCATTGCAGTGTACAATTGAAAATCAAGACTGCGCGGAACCAGCGATTCCATCAATGCCCGTTCGCTCGGTTCGTAGATGTATTGCGTGTAGGGATGATATTCGTGTCCATCGGTTACGTGTATTTCCATCGGTTCGGATGGAACCGGAAGAATATCCTCGGCAATGATACGCTGCCTGATAACCGATTTGAATTCGTTGTAAATGAGCTGAACCTTATCGTACTCGCCAGCCAGGAAGCCCTGGATCACACCGCTCATAATCTGATTGGATACGGTGTAATCAGGCGTATTGACAACGCCGACGTGTTTTTCAACTATCTCGATATCCTGCTTGGAAAAGAAATCGATTCCCTTCTTCCCGATACACAGCAATTTGATTTTCCCTTGGGCGTGGAAATCGCGGTACTCGTTTTCCACGAGGTTCGCCGTAAAGCGAACAAGGTTGGTGTTGAACGCTCCGCACAACCCGCGATCGGCTGTAACGAGAATGATCAGCGCCGATTGCTGATCAGAGCGCTCGTCAAGGATCGGCAGAAGGGTTCGATCAACCTGAGCCATGAGGTGGCGCCTGAGGGCCTTGATCTCGCGCGCGAAAGGACGAGCCGCGACGATCGCCTCCTGGGCTCGCCGGAGCTTGGCCGCGGCGACCATTTTCATCGCCTGGGTGATCTTCGAGGTGTTTTGAACTCCCTGGATTCTCCGCTGTATGTCGCGCAGGGTGGCCATGTTACGCTGTCACTTCGGCGGCAAACGCTCCCACCACTTCTTCCAGAATTGTTTTCAGTTGTTCCTCCACTTCCTCGTCGATGGTTCTTTTCATGACGATCGTTTCCAGCAACTGAGGATAACGCGATTTCAACAAGTCGTGCAATTCGCGCTCGAATCGATTCACCTCTTCCAATTCCACTTTGTCAAGATATCCATTGACACCGGCATAGATCGATACGACCTGGAGTTCCACCGGCATGGGTTCATATTGATTCTGTTTCAGCAGTTCAACCAGGCGTGAACCACGGAGGAGCTGTTGCTGCGTGCTCTTGTCGAGATCGGATCCGAACTTGGCGAATGCCTCCAATTCCCTGTATTGCGCGAGATCGAGGCGCAAGGAACCCGCCACTTTCTTCATCGCCTTGATCTGCGCGTTGCCCCCGACACGGGAAACCGAGATTCCCACGTTGATGGCAGGCCGCACGCCAGCGTTGAAAAGATTGGACTCGAGATATATCTGGCCGTCGGTGATGGAAATGACGTTAGTCGGAATGTACGCGGAAACGTCGTTGGCCTGCGTCTCGATGATCGGCAAGGCGGTAAGACTTCCTCCCCCAAGGTCATCGTTGAGCTTGGAAGCTCGCTCCAGCAAACGCGAATGCAAGTAAAAGACGTCGCCGGGATACGCTTCACGGCCAGGCGGACGACGAAGAAGCAGGGATACCTGACGGTACGCCTGGGCCTGCTTGGTCAAGTCGTCGTAAATGATGACCGCATGGCGTCCGTTGTCGCGGAAGTATTCACCGAGCGTAGCCCCTGCATAAGGTGCGATAAACTGCAAGGGGGCGGGATCCGACGCATTGGCAACAACCACGGTGGTGTAATCCATGGCGCCCGTCTCTTTCAGCTTCGCCACGACCTGTGCGACGGTCGAACCCTTCTGCCCGATTGCCACGTAAATACAGTACACGGGCTCGACGCCATATTCCTTGGCCTTCTCCGTGTGGGTGAATTTTTGATTGATGATCGTATCTATGGCAATCGCGGTCTTGCCCGTCTGCCGGTCGCCGATAATCAACTCGCGCTGTCCCCTGCCGATGGGCGTCATGGCATCGATGGCCTTCAAGCCGGTCTGCAGCGGTTCCTTTACCGGTTGGCGTTCGATGACTCCCAGCGCTTTTCGCTCGATAGGCATGTATTTTTCAAATTCCACGGCGCCAAGTCCATCAATAGGCTGTCCGAGCGGATTCACGACGCGTCCGAGCAACGTATCACCCACGGGGAAGGACGCTACCCGCCCGGTCCTCTTAACGGTATCGCCTTCCTTGACGCCCGTGTCTTCACCAAAAAGGATACACCCGACATTATCTTCCTCGAGATTGAGCGCCATGCCGAAAAGACCGTTGGGAAATTCCACGAGCTCGCTGGCCATGACGTTGCTCAATCCATAAACGCGGGCAACTCCGTCGCCGACATCCAGGACGGTTCCTACTTCGTAGATGTCGATTTCCCGGTCGAAACCGGAAAGTTGCTTGCGAAGTATCGCCGATATTTCGTCAGGTTTTAGCTCTGCCATAGATAATTGCCTTCTATTAAATCGTTATCAGAACGTCATAAAAATTATGATGCCGCACCGGCTTCCAGTTGACGACGGATGAGTTCAAGCTGGCGGGCGACACTTCCATCGTACACCGTGTCGCCTACACGTATGACGACACCCCCGAGAATTGCTGGAGTCTGTTCGTATGAACACTGCACTGTTTTCTTACGGGTTCGTGACAGGACTTGCTCGATGTGCCGCCGCATCGATTCGTCAAGACTTACCGTTGTTTCCACGCGTCCAAGCTCGATACCGAGAGTTTCGCGATGAATCGCCATAAGGGCTTCGGTGATATCCTCGATGCGATCTTCTCGCCCCTTGTCAGCGAGATAGGATAAAGCTTTAACGGTAAAAGCAGAGAGGACTGTATCAAACAAC
>JAADGX010000114.1 GCA_013152135.1 Chlorobiota bacterium | reverse complement strand
AGCCCTGCGACGAGAGCGGTTCTTCAAATCTCCGGCGGGATACACCTGGCTCAAAAAACGAAATATTATCTGACATCGTGAATCGGGCGGTCTCGCCACGAAAGTGGTCCCTTCGGGAAAAACCGTTGTACCTGTTTGGGTACCGTGGGTTCGAATCCCACCCTCTCCGCATGTACACCGTATATATTCTACGCAGCTTGAAAGACGGCAAGTACTATTATGGATGTACTGCCGATATAGAAAAAAGAATCGCTGCTCATAATGCGGGAAAAGTCCGATCCACAAAATTCCGGCGTCCGTTCGTTCTTCATTATCACGAATCCTGCCCAACCAAAGCCCTGCGACGAGAGCGGTTCTTCAAATCTCCGGCGGGATACACCTGGCTCAAAAAACGAAATATTATCTGACATCGTGAATCGGGCGGTTCCCTTCGGGAAAAACCGTTGTACCTGTTTGGGTACCGCTCCGGAGGAGTGCCTTCGGCTACTTAATAAATATCACCTGCTCATCGCCTGGATGAACATTGACACCTTGGATGAAAAAACACGAGGGGTCGCCCTACGTAGTACAACCCCTCGTGTTTTCTTCATACATCGTGCGGATAGTTCCGCGCAAGCAAAGAAATACCTACGTTACCCGGAACAACCTACCTTGAATTCAACTTATGATCCATCGCAATAGCTGGAAATGATACCGGCCATCGCCGATTGCTCCGCCTTCAGCTTTTCTAATCTCGTGCGTAGCATGTGATAATGGTCCTTTTCCATGTCCGCTAATCGCAACAAGAAAGAACGTATCCCTGGATCAAGAGCCATGTCCGCAGCTTCACGGTAGAACTGTTCCGCATCGGATTCCTTGTCACAAGCATCCTGCAGGATATCGCTCAGATTCCTGTAAGCAGGAATTACTCGCTTCATCGAGATTCTCCGGTCTGGTTGGTTACTTGGTTTTTTTCTTAGGATTATCCCTGACTACTCCAAAGACCTGAATAAACTGCTCTCCTTTTTTCGTCCGAAGACGCAAAGAACCATTCACCTGTCCCTTGTACTCTGGAGTCAGTTCGATGCCGAGTTCAATGGATTCACCCGGCTGAAGCGTCACCGGCGGCGTAATTGACAGTTTGAAATTCTTAAACGGAATCGCCACTGAATTCGCTCCATATGATTGTCCGGTGGAGGACGTATCGGCATAACTGGTCATGTTCGGCAGAATTTCGGAAATCTCCACGGGTTTATCAGTAACGTTTTTAATCGTGGTTTTCCCTGATATCAGTTCGCCGACTTTCGCGCCCATTAACTGGATATAAACGGGATTAATTTCCAGGTCCGTTGCGACTTTCGCCGTTATGCGAAGCACGGTAACTGGTTGTGGAATATCTTTCATGTAAATACTGATCGTCTTTGTCACCTTGCCGCGAGAACCACGGGGCGGCGTAAACTTCACCTCGATGGAAGCTTCCTTCCCGGGGGCAACCAATTTGTCGGAAGCAATTGCGGCAGTACATCCACAGCTCGCCTGTGTCCGAGTAATCTCAAACGGCTCGGTTCCCGTATTCTTGATTTTGAATACATGTGTCACCGGTTGGGACTGCTCGATAGTGCCAAAATCATATTCGGCGCTTGGTAAAACTTCGAATTTGGGCATTGCGGTTTTTGATTCCTGCCCGTAGCCAGGTGTAGCGATAACGGCGCTCAAAACAAACGCCGCAATGATTGACGTAAGAATGTTCTTCATTGCTGACCTCGTGAGAATTATTACAGATACTCTTAATGTCACTTCGGATTATTCTTGTCATCTTCCGGAATGACAATCCCGGAAACACCAACGCGCGTTTCATATCCCCCGGAAGCAATGCGAATGGAACCGTTGATCTGCCCCTTCCTGAAATCCGGTTTTAGAATAAGAAGCACGTCACATGTTTCATTGGGCTGCAAAACCTTTTTCGACACTGTCAAAGAAAAGCCCGTAAATGGGACCGCCTTGACGAAGGCCGAGTGATACGTTGTCCCTTCCGTCGTGTCTATGTATGCCATCAGATGCGCCGAGATATCCTCTATAACGATGTCCTTTTTCGCATGCGAGACCAACGTGACTTTCGCTGTATCACTACGACCCGGAATGGTCTTGAAACGTATGTACCGCGTTGATGGCTCAAGGTCCGTCAGAACTCGGGCACGTACCTCTAAAGTCCTGAACGGTTGAGAATCTCCAACATAGTACATGGAAACCGTCTTTCGCATTTTTCCATGGGCAGACGGTGAGGCTCGCAATTCAATCTCCAGTACTCCGCTGTCTCCGGGAGCGAGAACATCTTTGGAAACAAGCGCCGCAGTACAACCACAGCTCGCTTTTGGCCGGGCCAGGTACAAGGTATCCGTCCAGCTATTGGTAAAACGCAGTTCGCCCCTTTTGCTTTCTCCCGGTCTCATGTCTCCTAAATCGAGATATCCTTTTTCAAACGAAATTGCGTCAGCAGGGACCTTTTGCGCTTGCGTCTTATCGTTCCACAATACCACAAGACCGACAAGAATAATTAACGGAATTACTTTTTGCATGAAGTTCCTAGTTCCTTCGCTTGGTTTGTTTCATATGAGTTTGATCCGAAAAGCTTCCTTCAAGAAAGATATGAATTTCACTGTCATTATTTCCAATCAAAATCGCGCCCTGTAATTTTCCCGATGTTTCCGGTCGGAACCCGACCGTGAGCTTTACAGAATCTCTCGGAGCAATAACTGAATCCGCAACATGCAACGTCGTCGGTTCAATGGTATGTCGCTCCAACGCATCCTGACGCCCAGTATAGTACGCACATAAAGCTTTCAATTTTGTGATGCGAAGAGAATCGCGTCCCGGGTTCCCGATCCAAACCTCGAACGTTTTCTCACTTCCGACCGCCGCGGTGTCAAAGCGGATCAAAGGCGTCCTTATGGAAAAAGAGCTGGTGATCGTGGCATGCAAAAGGAGTTTGGCAAATGGCTGATTTTCTCCCCGTCGATACAACTTGACAAACTTGGACATCGGCCCCCTGCTCCCCTTCGGTGCGGACAATTTCACCCTGATGCTGAAGACGCTATCTGGCGGGACGATACTATCACTCACGGCGGTCGTCGTACAGAGGCAACTCGGTTTGGCGGCGGAAAGGAATAGAGTATCCTTAAGCGCGCGCATCCGAAATTCGTGTTCAACCTGTCGAGACTGGTGGACGTTACCCAGATACGCTTCACGTCCGTTCAGGAACTCAATATGAGATTGAGCCTGTAACCCATATGGAATAACAAAGCAGCACAACGCCATCCAGCATCTGGCTGTTATTCTATTGTGCATCGAAATAACCATAGCTCGAAAGGTATTGAAAATATCTCTGAATTCAAGCCCGGGTGCATACTTCATAAAACCATTGATGATCTTACACCGACCGGGTGATCCTCATGTTCATAATCCTTCTTCGTTTTACCGTTGATGCTTCCCTTTCACTTTCGATTTGGAAATGATGAGCCGATGTTCGGCATCAAAGCATCTCTTGCGGGCGAAGTACACGACGAGAATGCTTCCAATCGTTGTTGAACCGACCAACATCAACATGACGACAATTTGATACTGCACCGCGGTCACGGGGTCCGCCCCCGCAAGGATTTGGCCGCTCATCATCCCTGGAAGAAATACAATCCCCACTCCCATCATGGCATTGATGGATGGTATCATTCCCGCGCGTATCGCTGAACGTAAAATCGATTCCGATGCGCGCTTGTAATCAACGCCGAACGTCAGGGCAAGTTCCACTTCGTCAAACCGAACGCGCATATCACTGAACAACCGCTCGAGCGCTATCGCGATTGCATTCATCGAATTTCCGATTATCATCCCGCCCAGTGGTAAATAGTATTGTGGGAGATACCATGGCTCCGCTCGCACGATCACTCCAACCACGACAGTCGTAACCACGACGTAGCTCAAGAGCATCGATAAAAAAGTCGGGGTGAAGAATGACACCTCGTGCTCATCAACGCGCTTGTAAATAATTCGTGCCGCAAAGTAAATCATCAACGTATACAAGAGGAGGATCGGAACAGGATGTTGAATCTGAAACACGTACCGTAAGACAAAACCAATCAGAACTAATTGCGAAACCGTCCGAATGGTGCCCCATAGCAGGTCCCGTTCCAGTTTCAATTTCAAAATAACGGAACTGATTCCGGCAAGAAGGATGAACACGAGGCTTATGCATAACCCCGTAAGTTCGATCTCGATAGGACCGTTCATGGCTCCCTCCTTATCGAAGCTTGTTCGATGCTGTATCCGATGCAGTCGGTATCGCGCAACAAATCTCTATGAGTGGCAACCAGGATATTTCTCCCTTCGTTGACGTGCATATTCAGGATCCACTCTTCGACCTGTCGCTCCGCTGCACCATCAAGAGCCGAGGTAGGCTCATCAAAGAGCAAGACATCGGGATCGGTCATTGCCGCCCGGAGCAAACCGAGCCTTTGTTGCTGGCCAATGGAAAGATTCCGCGCACTCGCGTCAAGGGATATGTCTTCATCAAAGAGGTGATGCATGTGCTCGTACAAGACATCGTCCGGGGGAATCGCTTTCTTCATCATCTTTAAACCGAATACCAGGAAGGATCGAACGGAAGAGTCTGGAACAACCGGCACCTGCTGGACATACCTTATTTCTTTTCGCCAATACAAGGGGTCCATTTCATGTGTAGAGATTCCCCTGTACATGATGTCACCCGAAGTTGGCGCGAGAAGGCGGGCGATGAGGCGAAGCAGTGTGGACTTTCCGCTTCCGGATACCCCGTGAAGCCTTATCAACTGCCGATCAGGAAACTGAATATTGATCGATTCAAACACGACGTGGCCGTCGGGAAATGCAAAGGAGAGATCGCGCATTTCGAACAAAGGGCAATATGAATTGCAGTCATCCACCGATTCAATGAAACTCCAACATTTCTACTTGCGAATCAACGGTCAACCGTCTATCTTTTCCTCTGCGTGCGGGAGTAATTCAGTGGTAGAATGTCAGCTTCCCAAGCTGAACGTCGCGGGTTCGAGTCCCGTCTCCCGCTCTCTTCAAAGCCGGATCGTAGCCGGCTTTTTCTGTTGTTCAAGATACACATTCCGTATCATCGTCGATATGCTGATATTGTGATATCCCCTTGACGCAAAGGGATATTGACGATCTCGTTTTGACAGCCATTGCCAGGACAATAATCAGCATGAAAAAAGATTAACATTTTCCAAGCAATATATTGCTACTACAATTCTCATTATCTATATTTCTCCCAATGATTTTGCACGCGATAGTATTCAATCCACAGCACGGAGGTATTGCATGGCAGGAATTTTTTCCAGGCTGAGCGATATTGTCAAGGCGAATATCAACGATCTGTTAGATCGCACCGAGAATCCTGAAAAGATGATTAAGCAGATGGTGGTGGAAATGGAAGAAGCGGTCAATAAAGCCACGACCGCAGTCGGTTCCGCCATCGCAAATGAGAAGAGGCTGGAACGATTGTACAAGGAGAAGAAAAAGCTCGCTGATACATGGCAAAAGAAAGCGCTCATCGCGGTCGAGCGTGGCCGCGACGATCTTGCCCGGCAAGCTCTGGAAAAGAAAACCATGAACCTGAAGGCGGCTAACGATCTCGAGGGGCCCCTTGCGGAAGCAAAGGCGACCGCAAAACAACTTCGCACCCAGCTGACCCAGCTCAAGAAAAAGCTGGATGAGGCTCGTTCACGTCAGAGCACATTGATTGCACGGTCACGAGCCGCCAAGGCTAAACGGCAGATCGCGGAATC
>JAADGX010000290.1 GCA_013152135.1 Chlorobiota bacterium | reverse complement strand
CTGATCTTCTCCGCATCGACATTGGTCGGGAAGGTGAAGGAACGATAGAACTTGCCATACACCCTCTCGATGCGATGGCAGGTGCTGTCCTGCTTCTCTTCGACCGATTTCCGCTCACCGCTGATGGAAAGCGTGTTATCGGCGAAGTTCATCTTCACGTCTTTCTTGTCAATTCCCGGCAGATCAAAACGCAACACGTAATTGTCATTATCTTCTACAATATCAACGACCGGGCTCCAGACAGCCGAATCCAGATCGTCTTCATCGAACCGCTTCGGCGTGAATCCCGTCAATAACCGGTTCATTTCACGCTGAAGATTGAGAAGATCGTTCACCGGATTCCAGCGAGTTAAGGTCATCATCGTCAGTCACCTCCTTTTCTTGTGTTTGGTTTTCGGTTCGTTTTTCCGCTTCGGGATGTATCATTTCCCGTGCCAATTTCAAACTCGCTGAAATCAAACATAATTTCACACCCCGTTCACAATCGCCTGATATCTTGTCAGGGAAGCTCGTCGTTTGTCCTGACAGAATTACGCGCCAGGATGAAAAGCTGTACCAAACATGGTTTTTTTCCGCGCTTTCACCTGTGTCAAAACCTGGCACAGGTCTTGCGATAATCCAGGATGCAAATCAGGAAAACCTGATGAAAGGAGGTGAGCACGATGATGAAACGACGGTTTTTTGATAATACCTACGCATCTTCACTGTGGTTTCTGGTTCTGCTTGGTCTCAATTTCGTGCTGATGGGCATCATCACGGTTTTGCTCCCTGAAGTACTCGTCTTCATGGTAGCAGCGTTCTTCGTCGCAACCGGGATTTCCATCTGGGTGACGGCATGGCGGCTGCGAAAGAACCGTGGCTGGTCGGCGCTGCGCGTATTCTTTGACGACGACTACTTCTACTTCTAAAAGTGATTGAGAATGTACCAGAAAAACTATTATGAAATATTGGGCGTAGCGGAAAACGCGAGCGCTGACGAGATAAAAGCGGCGTATCGCAAGCTTGCCAAGGAATATCATCCGGACAAAAATCCCGGAGACAAGACGGCGGAAAGCCGGTTCAAGGATATCAGCGAGGCCTACGAGGTCTTGCGGGATCCGGAAAAACGGCGGAAATACGACGAGCTCCGTCGTTTGAACACGCAGGGTTTCGGCAAGACGCGAACGATGTCGTACGAGGAATTCATGCGTCAATTCGGCGGTGAACGCGTCGGGAGCGAGGATTCCTATTTCAACTGGGGATTCGGCAATTCCCCGCTGGAAGATATTTTCTCCAACCTCTTCGGCGGTTTCAGCAGCCGGAGCCGGTCGAGAACCACCGGCCGGCGCACCGCCGCGAGACCGGGTCAGCAGACGTATGAATTCCGGTTCGGTCCGGAACTCGACGAAGAACCGGCGCCAACTTCCGATCCGTTCTTCAAACGAAAGGGTCTGGACGCCTACGTGGATATTCCCATCAACATCGCGCAGGCCATGCTGGGCTCGAAGATGCGCGTGCGAACCCCGTCCGGAAAACGCATCAACGTGCGCATCCCGGCGGGAACCCAGCCGGAATCGGTACTACGAGTGCGGGGCATGGGATTTTCCCAGGGCGGACGCGCCGGGGACCTCTACATCAAAACGCACCTGACCATCCCTTCGAACCTCACCAATGAGCAAAGGGAATTGGTCAGGAAACTGGCAACATCGCTCGGAATGAAATTCTAGGATAAGAAAAAACATGACACATAAAAGGATGGTGATGCAATGACATTTGAAAAATACACGGTAAAAGCACAGGAAGCAGTGGCGGCGGCCCAGAACCTCGCCCTGGAACGGAACAACCCGGAAATCGAGGTCGAGCACCTCCTCCTCGCCATGCTCCGGGACCGCGAAGGCGTGGCGGCGTCGGTCATCAAGAAAATCGGGGGCGACGTGGAGGCGATCTCCTCCGCTCTCGAAACAGCTCTCGACGCCCTCCCCAAGGCCTACGGCAGCCAGAAGTCGCGGACCTATCTTTCCCCGCGCCTTGAAAAAGTGCTGTCGGCGGCAGCCGAGGAAATGCAGGCCCTGAAAGACGAATTCATCAGCACGGAGCACCTGCTGATGGCCATCGCGGGCAAAAGCGGCGGTAAGAGCGCGGAAATTCTCTCCCGCCACGGCGTTGACCGCAACGCGATCCTGAAAGCGCTGCAAAGCATCCGGGGTTCGCAACGGGTGACCGACCAGAACCCCGAGGAGAAATACCAGGCGTTGAAACGGTTCGGCAAGGACCTCACCGACCTTGCCCGGCGCGGCAAACTCGACCCGGTTATCGGGCGCGACGACGAAATCAGGAGGGCCATCCTCTCCCGCCGCACCAAGAACAATCCCGTACTGGTGGGGGATCCCGGTGTGGGTAAGACGGCCATCGTCGAGGGCATTGCCCAGCGCATTGCCAACGGTGACGTGCCGGAAGGACTCAAGGACAAGACCGTCTTCCAGCTCGACATGGGCTCTCTCATCGCGGGCGCGAAATTCCGAGGTGAATTCGAGGATCGCCTGAAAGCCGTGCTCAAGGAGATCGTGGAATCCGACGGGCGCATTATTCTCTTCATCGACGAGTTGCACACGATTGTCGGCGCGGGCGCGGCCGAAGGCGCGGTGGACGCGGGAAACATGCTGAAACCCATGCTGGCCCGTGGCGAGCTCCGCATGATCGGCGCCACGACGCTCGACGAATACCGCAAATACATCGAAAAAGACAAGGCCCTGGAACGGCGGTTCCAGCAGGTTTTCGTGGATCAACCCAGCGTCGAAGACACGATTTCCATCCTCCGTGGATTGAAAGAAAAGTACGAGCTGCACCACGGCGTCCGGATCGCTGATTCGGCCCTCGTGGCGGCGGCGACGCTCTCGAACCGCTACATCACCGACCGCTTCCTGCCCGACAAGGCCATCGACCTCGTGGACGAAGCGGCGGCGCGTTTGCGCACCGAGATCGATTCCATGCCGGAAGAAATGGATGAAATCGACCGCCGCATCAAGCAGCTTGAAATCGAGCAGGTGGCCCTGAAGAAAGAATCGGATGATTCTTCCAGGGAGAAACTCGCGCAACTGCAAAAAGAACTGGCCGATCTCAAGGAACGTTACGCGGGCATGAAGCAACGGTGGGAAATCGAGAAGGACGTTATCAAGAACATCCAGGGCACCAAGGAAGCAATCGAGTTGACCAGGATCGAAGCGGAAAAAGCGGAACGCAACGGGGATTACAACCGTGCGGCCGAGCTCAAGTACGGCAAGCTTCCCTCTCTGCAGAAGAAACTCGAGGAGTTGAACCTGAAGCTCGAGGAACTGCACAAGCACGGAGCGCTGCTCAAGGAGGAAGTGCGCGAAGACGACATCGCGGACATCGTGTCGCGGTGGACCGGTATTCCCGTTTCCCGCATGCTGGAGAGCGAGCGGGAAAAGATCCTCCACATGCCCGAGCGGCTGCGCCAGAGGGTCATCGGACAGGACGAAGCCGTGCAGGCCGTGTCGGAAGCAGTTCTCCGCTCGCGCGCAGGACTCAGCGACCAGGATCGTCCCATCGGGTCTTTCATCTTCCTGGGACCGACCGGCGTGGGCAAGACGGAACTGGCGCGCGCGCTGGCGGAATTCCTGTTCGACGACGAGAAAGCCGTAATCAGGATCGACATGTCGGAGTACATGGAGCAATTCAACGTTTCCCGCCTGATCGGTGCCCCGCCGGGATACGTGGGCTACGAAGAAGGCGGGCAGTTGACCGAAGCCGTGCGGCGCAGGCCGTACAGTGTCGTGCTCCTGGACGAAATCGAGAAGGCGCACCCGGAAGTGTTCAACATCCTCCTGCAAGTGCTGGACGAGGGACGCCTGACCGACAGCAAGGGCCACGTGGTCAACTTCAAAAACACGATCCTGATCATGACCTCGAACCTGGGCGCAGAACATATCATGGAAGAATTTCGTCACATACGTGATGACAACAGGGAAGAAATCTACGAACGGGTCCGGTCGGACATTTTTGCAATGCTCCAGAAGCGCCTCCGCCCGGAATTCCTGAACCGCGTGGACGAGATCCTCGTGTTCCACCCCTTGACCAAGGAACACATCTACCGGATCGTGGACATCCAGTTCCGGCGCCTGGTGCAGGAGCCGTTACAGCGCCAGGGCCTGGCCGCCGAGTTGACGGACAAAGCCAGGAAATACCTCACGGACAAGGGCTACGATCCCGTGTTCGGCGCGCGCCCCCTGAAACGACTGATCCTCAAGGAAGTCGTGAACGCGCTGTCGGCGGAGATCCTGCGGACGGGTATCACGCGCGGAACCCTCATCACGGTGGACGCCGACGAAAACGGTATCACGTTCCGGCACACGTTGGAACCGGAAGTTTCGAAAGCGGATGGTGTGGAAGACGAAGACGTCATCGAACCGGAAGTCATACGGTAAGGAGAAGACCATGACGACAAAAACGCTGCCGAGATCATTCGAGGAACTGATCACCCAGTCGGATCTACCGGTCCTGGTCGATTTCTGGGCGGAGTGGTGCGGGCCGTGCAGGCTGGTGTCGCCGACCATCTCCCGGCTGGCCCGCGAAAACGCCGGTCGCCTCCTGACGATAAAAGTGAACGTGGACCGGAAGCCGCACATCGCCGCGAAATACAACATTCGCAGCATACCCACCATCATGCTGTTCTGGAAGGGACACGAACTGATGCGGCTTACCGGCGCGCACTCATACGAGCAACTTAAACGGAACATAGAGACCCATCTTCCCATGGCAAATTAAGGTATCATGATCTAAAGCATAGGAGGACTACTCATGACAAAGAACAGGAAAATGTTCATCGGGCTCGGACTCGTTGCCGGGATCGTCATCGGACTCCTGATCAGCGCGGGATTCCAGTTGCCCTTGAGCATAAGCGCGAAAGCACCGAGCGCAATCATCGATGCCACACAGAAACCCATCACGAACCTGAAGGAATTCAGCCAGGCGTTTTCCGACGTGGCGGAAGGAATCCTTCCCACGGTGGTTACCATACTCACCGACCGGGTGATCAAGCAACAGGTGCCCCACATCAGCCCGTTCGGAGACAACGATCCGTTCCGGGAATTCTTCGGCGATGATTTCTTCAAACGGTTCTTTCCTCCCCAGGGTGAAATGCATCAGCGGGCGCTGGGGTCGGGAGTCATCGTCCGGGAAGACGGTTACATTCTGACCAACAACCACGTCGTTCGCGGTGCGGATAAAATCAAGGTCCGGCTCTTCGACAAAGAGATCGTCGAGGCGAAAATCGTCGGAACGGACCCCAAGGCGGATATCGCCGTCATCAAGATCGACAAGGACGGTCTCCAGGCCGCCAAGCTCGGCGACTCCGACAAGCTGCGCATCGGCGAATGGGTGCTCTGCGTCGGTTCGCCCCTGAGCGAGAACCTCGAGCATACCGTTACCGCCGGGATCATATCGGCCAAGGGACGGTCCAACGTCGGACTGGCCGATTACGAAGATTACATCCAGACCGACGCCGCCATCAACCCGGGCAATTCCGGAGGTCCCATGCTTAATCTCAACGGCGAGGTCGTCGGCATAAACACCGCTATCGCTTCCCGGACCGGGGGCTACCAGGGAATCGGCTTCGCCGTACCGTCCAGCATGGCCAAGGTCATCATGGAGCAGCTCATCGAATACGGCAAGGTCACCCGGGGCTGGCTGGGCGTTCGTATCCAGAACCTGGACGACGCCATGGTCGAGGCAATGAATCTGCCTGGCAAAGACGGTGTGCTGGTGGGCGAAGTTCTCAAGGACAGCCCGGCTTCGAAAGCGGGATTCAAGGAAGGCGACATCATCCTGACCATGAACGGAAAAAAGGTCCGCAACGTCACCGGGCTGCGCAATCGCGTGGCCAGGACCACGCCGGGCACCAAGGTTTCGTTCGGCATTCTCCGCGACGGAAAGAACAAAACACTGGAAGTGACCATCGCGGAACTGCCTGAAGACACGGCCGCCCCCGAAACCGAGGAGAGCGTGATGAAGAAACTCGGCATGACGGTCCAGACGGTCAATCGCTCGCTGGCCGAGAAGTACAACCTCCCCGATAACATGAAGGGCGTGGTCGTCACCCGCATCACTCGCGGAGGGGTCGCCTGGGAAGCGGGTATCCAGGAAGGCGATCTCATCCAGAGCGTGAACCAGGAACCTGTTTTCACGGCGGGCGAGTTCAGGAAACGCCTGGAAAAAGCCGGACCCGGTGAATCCATCCTGTTCTTTATCCATCGACGGGACGGAACCCTCTTTATCGCGTTCCGCATGCCCAAGTAGTCGTACCTCGTGCCGTTCCTCCTTCATCCCCTGCGCGGAAACTTCGCGCGGGGGATGTTTTTTATTCCAAAGAAATCATCCCTCCACTCATCCTGCTGGTCAGGCAAGCCTCGCGGTTCTTTTTCATCGGAGTTGTTGCCCGTCAAGCTTGTTTTTATTTTGATCAGGTTCGCCGGTCTGCCCCTTCCCGGCCGGGAAGACATGCAGAGGCGCCTTACTTCACTTTCATCAGTGCTCGTCATGACCCCATCCACGGAAATCCGCACCGGCAAGGTTGAGTTCGATAAGATGGTTCCCCTTGTCCGCTCCTTTCTCGAACAGGACGCGATGGACGTGGTTATCGACGGCAAAACCATACGAGGTTACCGGAGTCCGGACGCCCGGTCGATCTGGATCCGGGACTACAGCGACATCATGCGCGGCATCAGGTACTTCGAGCCGGACGTTAAGAGCGCCGTGGAGCACTTTGCCGAAACGCAGGCGGCCAACGGCAGGATATTCGACTACTTCACCACGTTCCCCGAAAAGCTTCCGTGCGAGCGCGAAAACTGGACGAAGTACGTCCGTGTGCCCGTGGAAGCCGACGTCGAGTACCGGTTCGTCAAGGCCGCGTACCTTGCCTGGCAGGCCACGGGCGACGACGCCTGGATTCAACGCCTCCTTCCCGCCATGGAACGCGCGCTCAACTACGCAATGACTCATCCCTGGCGCCGTGACGAGCGGACCGGCCTCGTCAAGCGCGCCTATACCATCGACACGTGGGATTTTGCCTACACCGCGGGAAAGCACGACTGGCTCCAGTTCCAGGTCGACGACGACACGTTCTGGGGTATCATGCACGGGGACAACAGCGGCTACTACGAGGCTTTCCGCATCATGTCCGACCTTTGCCTGCGTTTCAACGAAATGGAGAAAGCCCGCGCCTGGTCCGAACGCGCGAAGGCAATTCACCAGGCAATGAACGCCGCCTGCTGGAACGGGGCGTTTTACACGCATTTCGTGAAGCTCACGCCCGTGAGTATTCCCGGCGTCGACGAGGCGGCGCAGCTCAGTCTCAGTAATCCCATGGACATCAACCGGGGCGTTGCCTCGCACGAGCAGGCGGTGTCGATCATCAAGGAATACCTCCGGCGCGGGCGGCACTCGGATGCCTTCGCCGAATGGTTTTCCATCGATCCCCCCTTTCCGGAAGGCGTGTTCGGCGACCCGCGGCTGCGCGGCGGCACGTACTGTAACGGCGGGATCATGCCCCTGGTCGGAGGCGAGCTGGCCCGGGCCGCGTTCAGTCACGGCTTTGAAGCATACGGCATCGATATCCTCGAACGGTACTATCGCCTCATCGAGGAAAAAGGCGAGACGTACCTGTGGTACCAGCCGGACGGCACCCCGGCTTCTCCAGACACCAGCACAAGCCCGGATGCGACTCCGACCGACGGATGGGGTTCCAGCGCCATGCTGTACGCGCTCGTGGAAGGACTCGCGGGCGTGGAAGACCTGCTGAAACGCTTC
>JAADGX010000008.1 GCA_013152135.1 Chlorobiota bacterium | reverse complement strand
ATTCGAGACGCGGCAAGGTGCTGGAGATGGGGACGCGGAGCGATGCCCAAATGGTAAAAGTAGCCGTGCCGCTGGCTGAAATGTTCGGTTACGCGACGACCATGCGGTCATTGTCCCAGGGCAGGGCCTTGTTCACGATGCAGTTCTCGCATTACGAAGAAGTGCCTCGGAGCGTAGCGGAAACGATTATTGAAAAAGTTCGCGGCAAGGCTGCGTAGGGAATTACTATATTTTGGACATAATTCATCACAACGCACAGGAGTTACAGGCAAATGGCGAAAGAAAAATTTGAACGCACCAAACCCCATGTCAACGTGGGAACGATCGGACACGTTGATCACGGGAAGACGACCTTGACTGCGGCCATGACCATGGCGCTGTCGAGGAAAGGCCTTTCCGAGGTACGCACGTTCGATAGTATCGACAATGCTCCAGAAGAGCGCGAACGTGGTATCACGATCGCTACCGCGCATGTCGAATACGAAACAGCGAATCGCCACTACGCGCACGTAGACTGTCCTGGTCACGCGGATTACGTCAAGAACATGATTACCGGTGCCGCTCAGATGGACGGTGCCATTCTGGTCGTTGCTGCCTCCGATGGTCCGATGCCGCAAACCCGCGAGCACATTCTGCTCGCCCGCCAGGTCGGTGTGCCCCGAATTGTGGTGTTCATGAATAAAGTTGACATGGTTGATGACGAGGAGCTTCTGGAGCTCGTTGAGATGGAAATCCGCGAACTGCTGAGCTCTTATGAATTCCCGGGAGACGAGATCCCCATCATCCGTGGAAGCGCTTTGCAGGCTTTGGAAGCAGGCACCGACCCCAACGCCTCGCCGGATGATCCGCGGTTGAAGTGCATCTGGGAACTGCTCGACGCCATCGACAGTTACATCCCGATTCCCAAGCGGGACGTGGACAAGCCTTTCCTTATGCCGGTGGAGGACGTCTTCTCCATCACGGGCCGTGGCACGGTTGGTACGGGACGTATCGAACGTGGACGCATCAACGTTGGTGACGACGTCGAGATCATCGGTTTGGGCGCTCACATGAAAAGCGTGGTGACGGGCGTGGAGATGTTCCGGAAGATCCTGGATTACGGTGAAGCGGGTGACAACGTCGGTTTGCTGCTGCGCGGCGTGGAAAAAGACGAATTGGAGCGTGGCATGGTTGTGGCCAAACCGGGTTCGATTACTCCGCACAAGGTGTTCGAATGCCAGGTGTACGTTTTGAAGAAGGACGAAGGTGGCCGTCATACGCCGTTCTTTAATAATTACCGTCCCCAGTTCTATTTCCGGACGACGGACGTGACCGGCGTCATCACGTTGCCTGAAGGAGTCGAGATGATCATGCCGGGCGACAATGTCGACGGAATGAAGGTGGAGCTTATTTCCGAGATCGCGATGGAAGAAGGACTGCGTTTTGCTATCCGCGAAGGGGGCAGGACGATCGGCGCCGGTGTTGTGACGAAGATTATCGAGTGATTGTTTATTTACATCCGGGTGGGTTGTATGATCCACCCGGTTTTTTCTCTTTGATATAAAAGCTATGGCTGTTACGAGACAAAAAATACGAATCAAGCTGAAATCCTACGATCACTTGCTGATCGACAGGTCGGCGGAGAAGATCATCAAAACCGTGAAATCCACCGGGGCTGTTGTTTCTGGTCCCATTCCGTTGCCGACGAAAAAATCCATTTATACCGTGCTGCGGTCTCCGCACGTGGACAAGAAGTCGCGTGAACAGTTCGAAACGAGATCGCACAAGCGGTTGATCGATATATTCAATTCATCTCAACGGACGGTGGATTCCCTGATGAAACTGGAGCTCCCCGCCGGCGTCGATGTTGAAATTAAAGTATAACACAGAGTGAGCGACGATAGATATGCCTGGGTTATTGGGTAAAAAAATAGGTATGACCAGTATTTTTGATGATGAGGGACGTTCCGTTCCTTGCACGGTGCTGGAAGTTGGTCCATGTCTGGTCGTTGATGTACGGACCAAGGCGAGAGATCACTACGAAGCCTTGCAACTTGGATTCGGTGATATCCCGGAGCGCAAACTGAAAAAGCCGGTGCTCGGACAGTATGTGAAGCGGGAAATCACGCCGAAGAGAATCGTGCGGGAGTTCAAGAGCTTTCCGGTAGGCAAGTACAAAACGGGCGATACCGTAACAGTGTCCATATTCAAGGAAGGTGACACGGTGATGGTAACCGGCTCTTCCAAGGGGAAGGGGTTTCAGGGCGTCATGAAACGGCATGGATTCGGCGGCGTGGGAATGTCTTCGCACGGCCAATCGGACCGGCAGCGCCATCCCGGTTCGATCGGACAAAGCTCGTATCCCTCCCGTGTTTTTCCAGGCACCCGGATGGCGGGACGAATGGGGAATGCACGGCACACGGTTCGCGGATTGAAAGTTGTCAAGGTGATCGAAGAATCGAACATCCTGATCGTGAAAGGGGCGGTGCCCGGAGCGAAACAGGGTATTATCGAAGTGCACAAGCAGTTTTAACGGTAGGAAACGAACAGGCCATGAACGTACCGGTATATAAAATTGACGGATCGACCGGCAGGAAGACGAAGCTGGAACCAGAGGTGTTTGAAATCACGCCCAATACACATCTTGTATACCAGGCAGTGCGGATTCATCTCCTCAACCGTCGGCAGGGAACGCATAAGACCAAGGAGCGCTCCGAAGTGCGCGGAGGAGGAAGGAAACCTTGGCGCCAGAAAGGACGTGGTACCGCGAGAGCTGGGACGATTCGTTCTCCCCTGTGGATAGGAGGAGGAACGATCTTCGGCCCGCGGCCTCGCAGTTATCGTAAGTCTTTTCCCGTAAGGATGCGCCAGCTTGCGCGAAAATCCGCTTTCGCGATGAAAGCGCAGGATGAGCAGGTGCGCGTCGTAGAGGATTTCACGGTGGAATCGGCGAAAACACGGGATATGTACGCCATTCTCGCGAACCTCGGTGTGGTCGGGAAAAAGACCCTGCTCCTCGTCGCGAAACACGACCGCAACCTCTGGCTGGCCGCTCGCAATATCGAGAAGTTTGATGTAAAGGAGGCGGGCAGCGTGTCCACGTACGACGTACTGAATAACCAGGTACTGCTTATTCAAAAAAGCGCTTTGCCGGTTATCAAGGAATCTTTTACCAAGGTGTAATTGCAGAGAGCCGATACTATGGAACTGGAAAACATAATAAAACAACCGTTGCTGACGGAAAAGATGACCGCGCTCGGAGAGCTGCGACAGTATGCGTTCGCCGTCGATATCCGAGCCAACAAGATCCAGATACGCCAGGCGGTGGAAAAGCACTTTGACGTGAAGGTATTGAGCGTACGGACCATGCGCTACAAGGGAAAAAGGAAATCGCAGTTCACCAAGCGAGGAAAAGTCGAGGGGCGCCGCCCGCATTGGAAGAAAGCGGTAATCACCTTGAAAGAAGGTGAGGAACTGGATTTACTGGAAGCAAGTTAAACCGATTTTGATCAAGTAAAGAAACAGCGAGGACGGACAAACGTGGCTATTAGAAAATTACGACCAATGACCCCGGCGACGAGGTTTTACTCCATCGACACGTTCGATGAGATTACGACCGTTAAGCCGGAAAAATCGTTGTTGGCCAAGCTGACGAAGAGCGGTGGACGGAACAACCAGGGCCGTATTACGTCGCGGCATCGCGGCGGGGGGCACAAACGCCGTTACCGGATCATTGACTTTAAGCGGGATAAACGTGGTGTGCCGGGGAGAGTAGCGACCATTGAATACGATCCGAACCGGTCGGCGTACATCGCGCTCATTGTTTACGCTGATGGCGCGAAAAGGTACATCATTGCTCCCAACGGCTTAAAAGTAAATGACAAAGTGATGGCTGGTCCCGGCTCCGACATAAAGCCAGGGAATGCCCTGCCGCTGCAGGATATCCCGGTTGGCACAATTGTGCATAACATCGAGATGAAACCCGGCAAAGGGGCACAGCTTGCTCGAAGTGCCGGTGTTTCGGCTCAATTAGTAGCCCGCGAGGGCAGGTACGCGCAGATCAAGCTCCCGTCGGGCGAAGTGCGCATGCTGCTGACAAACTGCTACGCCACCGTCGGCGAGGTCGGCAACACCGATCATGAGAATATCAGTTTGGGAAAAGCCGGCCGATCGCGTTGGCTCGGTATCCGGCCTCAGACCCGGGGGATGGCAATGAACCCGGTTGACCATCCGAACGGAGGCGGCGAGGGACGCTCCAAGAGTGGAGGCGGCGGGCAGCATCCAATGTCGCCGTGGGGAGTTCCGGCGAAAGGTTACCGGACGAGAAAGAAGAAAAATCCTTCAGACAAGTACATCATCAAGCGGCGGAAGAAATAGCTATGGCTCGATCGCTGAAAAAAGGACCATACATCGATCAGAAATTATTGATGAAGGTTGAGGCCTTGCGCGCCATCAACCAGAAAAAAGTTATCAAGACATGGGCACGCAACACGACGATCCCACCGGAATTCGTGGGGTATACATTCGCCGTGCACAACGGCAATAAATTCATCCCCGTGTACGTACAGGAAAACATGGTCGGGCACAAGCTCGGGGAATTCGCTCCGACGCGAATTTTCCGTTCGCACCCGGGCGGTAAGTCCGAAAGGTCATCCTAACGACAGGTCTCACTAGGTATCAGAGCATTAAGAAGCAACATGGAAGCACGAGCAGTTAAACGTTTTACACCTGGTTCAGCGCGCAAAATGCGATTGCTGGCGGATCTGATTCGAGGCAAATCGGTCGAAGAAGCACTGAACATTCTCCATTACTCGTCGAAACATGCCTCCAGCGTCATCGAGCAGACATTGCGTTCCGCTATCGCGAATTATTTGAGTAAACCCGGTGTCGGGAAAATCGTGTCGAATCAGGTGTTCATAAAGAAAATCACCGTTGATGGTGGCCCCATGGTAAAGCGGATTATGCCTGCTCCCATGGGTCGAGCGTTCCGAGTACGGAAACGGATGAGCCACCTCACCATCGTTGTCGATGAAATAGATAAGAAGTAACGAAAGGTTATTCAGGAGGACTCTTGGGTCAGAAAACACATCCGATCGGATTTCGATTAGGAATCATTCGCGACTGGGACGCGAATTGGTACGATGAAAAAACCTTCGCGAGCAAACTGAAGGAAGACCTTCTCGTGCGCAACTACCTCAAACGCCGTCTCCCCAAGGCGGGCATCTCGCGGGTGGTGATCGAGCGTACGCCGAAACGCCTGGTACTGGGAATTCACACCTCCCGGCCAGGGATTGTCATCGGAAAAAGCGGAAAGGAAATCGCTCAGCTCGAGGAGGAAATCAAGAAGATTACCACAAAGGAAGTGAAGATTCTTATTTCCGAAATTAAACGACCCGAACTGGACGCTTTTCTGGTTGCGGAAAACATCGCCGCCCAAATTGTCGGCCGGATTTCGTTTCGGCGGGCCATGAAAGGTGCGATATCCGCTGCCATGCGCATGGGTGCGGAAGGCG
>JAADGX010000216.1 GCA_013152135.1 Chlorobiota bacterium | reverse complement strand
GATAACAACGGAGCCCATGCTGGGATTGCTGGGCACGAACATACAGTGGATTTTCACCAGGAAGATCGTTCGGGATTTGTGGATGCATACCTGCGTGATCTCCGCGGCTGTTTTTGAGGAGGGCCATCCGCCTCGGGCGGATGTTTTCAAGGAGCTGGAACGCCTGTTCCCTGAACTTGAAAAATTCCAGCCGCGCGGGATCCGCACTTTATTGGAACGATCGGCGACGTTTGAAGCAACACCGGGCCTGGAAAAAGTTCGACCCCGTGCCCGCACACCCGCCCGTAACCTGTTCCTGGCCGGTGACTGGACGGATACCGGGTTGCCGTCGACTCTTGAAGGAGCCGCCCGGAGTGGCTACACCGCCGCCGACATGGTAACATCATATTTGGAGGAGGTATGCAATGTTGAACCTGGCACAGCGACAGAATTCCCGTATCATCGAGCGGAAATCCCCTGAGGAGCGGGAAAAAATTCTTCGCGAGCGTACGAAACGCGCCCTTGTCGTCGATGATGAACCCGGTATTTTAAGCCTATGCTCCACGCTGTTGCGGAGAGCAGGATACGAGGTCGTGGAAGCGCGAAACGGTCGCCAGGCCCTGGAGATCATCCAGGAGAAAAAACCCGACGTCATTTTCCTCGATCTCATGATGCCTCTCATGGACGGATTCGCGCTCTGCGAAAAGGTGAAGCACAATCCGGGTACCTCGGACATCGTCATCGCCGTGATCTCCGCCCTGCATACCGATGTGGACATGGAGTATGCCTTTTCACTGGGCGCGAATTTCTATTTCCCCAAGCCGGTCTTTCACAAGAAATTCCTGAATGAGATACTGCCACGCATCGAGCAGGCGTTGAACTGATTTCCCGTTTGGGGATTCGGTGTCAAGCCCGGAACGATTGGTGTCGTAGCAAGAAGACCAATTCCTGTCCCAAGTTCACATCGCGTAAAAAAAAACGCGGGAGCTTGCTCCCGCGCTCTCACCAGAAGGAGGGTGTTCTCACTCGAGAATCACCATCTTGCGTGAAGCCGAAAATTCCGGTGTCCGCAAAACGTAGAGATACACGCCCTGATTCAGCGTGCCCGCGTTGAATGATAACCGGTGGAGGCCTTTACCCAGACGCACACCGTCGATTACCGATGCCGCTTCGATCCCGAGCTGGTTATAGATTTTCAAGGTAACGACAGTGGAGCGGGGAAGTGAAATGGAAAAGGTCGTCTTTGGCGTGAACGGATTCGGGAAGTTTTGCTGCAAGTCGAAGCCTTCCGGTGTGGGGCCATTGTTTCGGCTCTCGGTTCCCGTCAGCGTTGTGTCGAAGCCGAGCTTGGCCATCTGGCGTGCCGTGAGAGGCGTCGCGAAGAACATCTGGTGTCCATCCCATGTATCCTTCCCGATCGCCGACCAGTTTTTGGACGGGCCGGCCGGGTCGTGGGGATTGCCGTTGTAAGTCAGGAAATCCATGCGAAAGGAAGAGGTGTAATCGAAGGGCATGGGCACGACGCCGTGCTTCCAGCTCAGGGTGCTGTCGCCGGCGTTCCAGGTGGCGAACCGTATTTTGCCGGTGGCGTTGTACTCCTTTACCACGGCGTTATCATGACACTCATCGCAGGTTCGGCCTTTTTTCATGATCGTATGGGGCGTAAAAGGTCCGAAGGCGACGAACGCCTTTCCCTGGTACGTGAGTGACTGGAAAGACGCCGGGTAGACCTTGCCGTCCTTTTGCCGGTTCACCAGTAGTACGAAATCATTGATGGGTTGCTTGGCACGTTTTACGTGCGCGTCCTTCACGCTCTCGAAGTGACAGTTGTAACAACTGATGACGGTTTTGGCGTGGCAGGCCGCGCAGTGCAGTTTGCCGCCGTGTGGATCGTAGGCCGAGTGATCCGGCAACGTCTGTGACTGGGTGTTGTGGCAATCCACGCAGTCGACGTCGATGGCTCCGTCCTCGAGCATGGAATCGTAGGTCGTGCCATCGGCGTCGCCGTGCATGTCGTCGGCGGTGTGACAGTCCCAGCATTTCATGCCGGCGTCGCGATGAACGTCAGGTAGTTTCATTTTTTTGGCTTCCGTGGCCTGGCGGCCGTGGCAACTGTAACACTGGTCCACCTTCAGCGCGTCTTTTGAAAAATCGCCGGTGGGATGGCAGTCGACGCAACTCGGACCGGGATACGGATTATTGGCGTCCCAGGCGGTTCCGTCGGCGTTGGTGGGGCCGTGGCAATTCTTGCAGCCCAGTTCCTCGATGGGAGTGTTGGTGAACAACTCGAATCCGTTGTTCGCCTTTCCGTACCAATGACTCTTTCCGCTGCGCGTGCCGTGCAGACTGGTGGAGAAGTGTCCCTGGGCGAACACTGTTCCGCTGAACAGCAGCATGAAAAACAAGGTGACATAACGTTTCATGGATAATCCCTCGTTCAGGTTTTAATGGGATTTGTGGCTGGAATACGTGTTTTTATGATGGTTAAAACAGATTTGATTTTTGAATTGCCAGGTCTCTGTGTCAGTGCTTTATGGAAATAGTCCCATGCACGTTCCGCGTTGCAGTAAAGCCAGAGCATACCCAGGACGAGGTTATCGTCATACGACGCCTCTTCGCCGTGCAGGTCGTCCTCGAGTTTGAAGACGATCTCCGGGCATGGGCAATCGTCGCTTATCGGGTTTGTCTCAATAATGTAGTCGATATCGTCTTTGATAAGGGATACAAAAGCATCGAGCGCACGCTCTGTTTCTCCGATCTGCGTGTAGCAGATGATGAGCTTGCGCAGGATAGCCTTGTTACCGGGATGTGCCTGCAATGCTCTCTCCAGGTGGAGAGTCGCGGAGGGGTAATTCCTCGCCATGAACAATTGATTTCCGAGCATCTCGTGCATATCGGGTTATGAAATGCATACTCCATGCCACAAGATTTTGTTAATGCACGATGAATGAGGCGCATCAGTGAAACATGTTGTTTCGGAGGAAGTTCGGAAGTCTTACGGGATTGTGATAATTCCTTTTGCAGCAGAATGTTGTGGCGTTTGAAACAGAACGTTTCACGAGAAACGGGACTGTTTCACGTATGAGCGATACCCAGGGTTTTCATCCTTCTCCACAGCGTGGTACGTCCGATGCCCAATTCTCTGGCTACCCTGCTGCGGTTCCAGTGGTGTTTTTCCAGGAGAGCGAGGAGATGCCATGCCTCCTCGGTGTGTGGCGCAACGGCACGATGGTAGCGTCCATGATACTGGCGTATGACCAGTGGAAGTCGAGCCAGTCGTATTACCGACTCGGTTGTTCGAGCAAAGGCATACTCGATGGCGTTCTCCAGCTCTCGAACGTTGCCGGGCCAGGGATACTGGATAAGGCAATCCAGTGCTTCGTCTTCCATCTCGTGTACCTTTTTCCGGGCGGCGGTGGAGTACTTCCGCAGGAAATGCTTGACCAGGTGCGGAATGTCTTCAGGGCGTTCACGAAGAGGGGGCAGATCGATCGGGATAACGTTGAGGCGGTAGTAGAGATCTTCGCGGAATTTTCCTTCCTGGAGGGCACGGTCAATATTGACGTTCGTCGAGGCGATGACCCGGACGTCGGATCTTCTGGTAATGGATTCACCAATGCGTTCGAACGTTCCCTCCTGGAGAACTCGCAGGAGCTGAACCTGCATTTGCAGCGGCATTTCGGCCACCTCGTCGAGGAAGAGTGTTCCACCATCAGCGAGTTCGAACCGCCCGGGACGATCCTTCATCGCACCGGTGAATGCGCCCTTGACATGGCCGAACAGTTCACTGGCGAGAAGATCGGGGGGGAAAACGGAACAGTTGATCTTGATATACGGCTTATCGCGCCGCCGACTGGTAGCGTGAATCGCGTTGGCGATCATTTCCTTGCCGGTACCGGATTCCCCCTGGATGAGCACCGTGGCGTCGGAGTCGGATATTTCTTCGATGAGATCGAAGACCTGCCGCATGGCCTTGCTCCGCCCCACAACTCCATGGAACCGGGATGCTTCTGCAAAAGAAGGATCCGCATGTCCGTTGTCGGCGAGGGAGCGGAATGAAATAACACCGCCGATTGGATCGTTTTGATTCCCGTAGAGAACGGAAGCGTTGAGCCTGATGGGAATTGTTTCCCTGCTCCCGTGACAAATCCTTGTCGTGAAGTCCGTGATATTCGATCCGGTCTGCAAGACACGAGTAATTGGACACTCGTCTTCGCACGAGTAGGCCTGGAATACTTGCTTGCAAAAACGGCCCACGACGTTCTCGCGTCGATGTCCGGTGATGGCTTCCGCCGCTCGGTTGAAAAACTGTATCCGGAAATTCTTGTCGACCGTGAAGACTCCCTCGCTGATGGAGTCGAGAATGAGTTCGGTGGGAAACGTAGTAAAGTCCATCTTCTGCCTGTTTCAATAGGTGAAACAGTATGTCGGTTATAAAAACTACGAAACAGGAAGTTGACAGGCAAGGTATTTGATTCTAACAATTATTGGCGGTGTTTGATAGCGATGGTGGAATATAACAGGAGTTTCCTCGATTCAAGGAATTGTTCCGTCACTTGATCGGTTTCTCATACAGAGGTAGCTTTTGGAATGAAGCGCCGGGAAATGAATTAACATGACGGATCAATTCAATAAGCGCGTTGTCGTCGGTATGTCGGGCGGGGTGGATTCCTCCGTGGCCGCGGCGTTGCTCGTGGAGCAGGGATACGATGTCATCGGGATCACCATCAAGACGCACAACTACGAGGATGCAGGCGCCGTGCCGCACAACCCGCATTCCTGCTGTTCGCTCGAAGGCATCAACGACGCCCGCGCGGTCTGCATGCGTCTCGGCATCCCGCACTACGTGGTTGATTTTTCCCGGAGGTTCAACCGGGAGGTCATTGATCGTTTCACGGAAGAATACCTGGAAGGGCGGACACCGAATCCCTGCGTTCTCTGCAACCGCGAAATCAAGTGGGACGCCCTCTACGCCAAGGCTGTTTCGCTTGGGGCATCGTTCATTGCCATGGGTCATTATGCCCGCGTAGAGAAAGACACCCGAACGGGGAGGCATTTCGTGCGCAAGGGAGTGGACGATGAGAAGGACCAGTCGTATGCCCTGTGGAACGTGAAGGAGGAACACCTGGCAGCGACCCTGTTGCCGTTGGGAGGCCTGACCAAGGAGGAGGTGCGCAGGGAGGCGGAGCGATTCGGGTTGCTCACGGCCGGCAAGGGCGAGAGTTTCGAAATCTGTTTCATTCCCGACGACGACTACCGGCGCTTTCTCCGGGAACGCGTGGCCGGGCTTGCGGAATCGGTAAGCGGCGGGGATATCCTGTTCGAAGGGAAACGGGTGGGGGTGCATGACGGGTATCCCTTTTACACCATCGGGCAGAGGCGGGGATTGAACATCGCGGTGGGCGAACCGGTGTACGTCACCGAGATCAGGGCGGACGAGAACGTCGTCGTGGTGGGAAGGGCGGAAGAGCTTTTGCGCCGCGCCTGCATTGCAAGGGAAGTAAACTGGCAGAAGTGGCCGGGCCTGGCGGAAGCACGCCGGGTCGTAGCCAGAATACGGTACAAGGACG
>JAADGX010000051.1 GCA_013152135.1 Chlorobiota bacterium | reverse complement strand
ATGTACATGGCCGCCATGGCCAGGTGGGCTTCGGCCACGGCCAGGGAATTCTTCCCCGCGTCGATCACCTTGGAGAAGTACTCCTTCGCGTCTTCCACGCGGTTGCGTGCCTCGTACACCTTACCCATCCAGAGAAGTCCGAAGGGGGCGATTTCCGGGTAGTCGCTGTCCGCCACTTCCTCGAAAATGTCCATCGCTTTATCGTACTGCTGTTGGCGGAAGTGATACTTTCCCCGCTCCAACTCGAACTCGTCGAAATTGCCCCGCGCATCCGGGAACGATCGCCGGAATTCCTCAACGCGCGTCAGGGCGTCGGCGATCTTGTCCGAGCGGAACAGTGCGATGATGATGCGCGATTCCAGGTAGGCTTTTTCCTTGGGCGAAGCGGCGGTGGAGAGGATGGATGAATATTCCTTTACCGCCTCCTGGTACTTGCCGTCTTCCAGCAGAAGGTCCGCCGCTTCCCGCGTCGCTTCCCGGTTGCCCGCTTTGCGCCCGGCCAATTGGTAGTACGAGGTCGCCAGGGCCTGGTTTCCCTCGGCGCGGAATGCTTCCGCCAAGGCGACGTACACGTCGCCGATGCGCTTACCGCGCGGGAACCGTTCGATGTACTTCAGCAGGTCCTGCCGCGCCAGGTCGCGGTGCCCGGCCTTGGCAAGCGTCACCGATTCAAGGTACAGGAGCTCGGCCAACTCGTCTTCGCTCGTGAAGGGATTCGCATCCGCTGCTTGGAACAGGGTCTCGACCGCGCGCCGCGCCTGGTCGTTGCGCCCGGAGGCCAGGAGCAGCGATACGATCTTGCGGTTCGCTTTTTCCGCCGAACTGGAATAGGGGAAGCGGTCGCGCACGGTTTCCAGGTACTGGATAGCACTTTCGTAATCCCGGCTTCTCTCGGCGAGGCGGGATAGCGCCTTCAGCGCGCCCACGGCGTGGAGACCATCCGGGTGCCGGTCGAGGTACGTTTCCAGGTCGGTCTTGCCCTCGGCCGTCCGTCCCGCTTCCACCCGCGCCACTCCCCGCGCGTACAATCCTTCGCGGGAGAAAGCGGTGGCGGAATCGAGGTTTATGAGCCGGGTGAAGTAATCATCCGCCAGCGAATACTGGCCATCGCGGCGGGCTGCGTCACCGGCCCGGTAGAGAACTTCGTCGAGATGCGCTTTCGGATCGAGAGCCAGGAATTCCTGTGCGAAGGGAAGAACTGCTCCTCCCCGGCGGTGCTCGGCGGCGATCTGGAAGCGGTGAAACGCGGCCTCGTCCCGCAGGGGACTGGCGGGATAGTTCCTGATGAAATCGTCGTACAGGCGCTGCGCCTCGGTAAAGGACTGGTTGTTGACTTTCGCCAGCAGGTGGATGGATCGGGCCAGGCCGTACGCGGCGCGGTCGGCTCCGTTGACGGAAGACCGGGCGGCTTCGAATTCCGTCCGGGCGCGGGTGAAATCCTTGAGCTGGTAAAGGTATAGTTCGCCAAGGGCAAGGTGCACGTCCGCGGGTTGCGTCGATGCCAGGGCCGTCACCGCCCGCGTGATCTGCTCCAGGCCTTTCACGGTCACCATCGGAACGAGCTCCCGCAGGTCAGCCAGTTCCTTGCGGGCGTCATCCACCCACTCGGAGGCCGGGAATTGCCGGATGAGCCTGTTGTACACGCGGGCCGATTGCGCGGCTTCCCCGGCGGATTTCAGGGCCCGGGCCGCATCCAGTACCGCGTCGTCGGCCACCGGGCTGGCGGGATAGCGCTCCGCCACGTCGAGGAACATGGACGCGGCACGCCAGGGATCCTGGAACTGCTGCAAGGTGATGCGACCGATGGTCAGTAACGCGAAGGGCGTCCCGGAATCGTTCGGGTACAAGTCCACGTACCGGTTGAGGTACTGCAAGGCGCTGAAGCTGTCTCCCGCCTCGCGGGCGTTCAGGGCGACGTCGACGATGGCCTCCCTCTTATCGAACCCCGGGATGTCGTCCTTGAGCAGGTGGGTGAAATACCGGTCCGCTTCCCGGAACCAGCCAGCTTTCTGGGCCGCCTTGGCCGCGTCGCGGTAGATTTCCGGTGTCAGGTACTCCGCCTCGGCGCCGTCGATGAACTTCCGGTACATTTCCGCCGCACGCCGGTAGTCGCCTGCCGCGTAATCACACTGTGCCGCGCCCAGCAAGGCATCCCGCCGGATGTCCGCCGCCGCGGTGGTGTCGTTGAACACCAGCGCGTAGGTCTTCGAGGCGGCGGTGAATTCCCTGTACTTTCTCTGCAAGTCTCCCAGCCGCACGTACGCCTCGCGCTGGACCGGCGTTCCCTTGTAGGTATCGATCACCGACCGGTACCGCTTTTCCGCTCCCGCACGGTTTCCCAGCTTCTCATCGACCAGTCCCAGACCGATCGTGGCCTGCGCCCGCAACTGTGCGTCGCTGGAACGATTGTACACGAACCGGAAGGACTTGCGGGCCCGGTCGAAATCGCCGGAGGCGGTATAGATGCGTCCCAGCTCCATCTGCGCGCGCAGGTTTTCCTCGCTTCCGGGATACTCCTGCAGGATGGATCGCAGAACGGTGGTCGCGCTTTCGGAATCACCGGCCTTGAGGTAATAGCGGGCGGATTCCAGCAGGGCCTTGGGAGCCAGCCGGCTGCGCGGATGGAACGTCTTCAGCCGGGCGAAGGCCGAGGCGGCCTCCTTGAATCGCCTCTGGCGGGCATTTGCCAGGGCCACGTTCCACCACGCCTCGGGCGCGCGACTATGCCCCGGGTACGTGAGAGCGAACTGCTGAAAAGTCTCCCGCGCCTTGTCGTAGAGGCCGGTTTTCAGGTACACGAGACCCAGCGTAAATCGCGCCTCCGGGATCTGGTCGCTGGCGGGATAGCGCTCGATGAAGCTCTGGAGCTGCTCCTGCGCAAGGTCGTACATTCCCTGCTTGTAGAGGTCCACGGCCAGCTTGAAATCCGCGTTTTCCTTGATGTCCTGCGCCGCGCCCACGTGCCAGCAAACAAGCGCCGCCAGGATGATAACGGTGCTACGAAGGGTGGTATTCATGATCGGTCGGGTATTCATGGTCAACAGAGCTACAGGAACATACAAGAACGTCCGCCGAATCGCAAGGTATGGCATTTGCTCCGTGCGTCTAGTATTTTGTTCGGGAAGGAAAAAGCCCGCGAAGAACGATCGAGGAAAGAACATGGATCCCCTGCGAAGAATGCACACCGCCGAACACATTCTCACCCGGGTCATGAAAAACGACTTCGGCGCGAACCGAAACGTGGAGATGCACCTGGGCGCGAAGAAATCCAAGTGCGATTACGACGTGAAGGCTCCCCTGACCGAAGACGACGTCAAGACGATCGAGGAAAAAGTCAACGCCGTCATCCGGGAGGGACTGGCGGTGGAAGCGTACGTGGTGAGGCGGGACGAGGCGGAGGACTTCGACACGTGGAAGGTACCGCCCGGCCAGTCCGAAATCCGCATCGTCACCATCGGTGATTTCGACTCCTGCCCGTGCAGCGGCGACCACGTGGACAACACCTCGCGCATCGGCACGTTCTTCATCTCCTCCTTCGACCTCAAGCCCGACGGCCTGGTGAGAATCCGGTTCAAACTGAAAGACCCGAACGGGTAGAATTATTCGAGATTCGTCTTTTAATTCATGGTTGTAATCGTTGCCGAGGTTCACCGAAGGGTGTACTTCGCGATGGAAGCAGAAAACAATATCTTCCTTCTCTGAATTCCGCGCCAACTCCGGAACGGTATTTTACAATCGACTTGGCGCTCATCGAAAAATCCGAATCATCACAACAAACATCCGGAACCCCACATGGAAAAAGTCAATCTCGCGGAAGCGCTTTCACGTTTTTCAACACACTGGGATCCGAAAATCGTGGGTGAGCTGAACGGCCAGCAGGTGAAACTTGTGAAGCTCAAAGGCACATTCATCTGGCACAGCCACGAAGAGGAGGACGAGCTGTTCCTCGTTCTGAAAGGCTCTCTCGAACTGAAATTCCGCGACCACACGGTAACCGTGAATGAAGGTGAATTCATCATTGTGCCGCGCGGTGTCGAGCATCTCCCGGTGGCGGAGGAAGAAGTCCACG
Organism: Chlorobiota bacterium; assembly: GCA_013152135.1. GTDB lineage: Bacteria > Bacteroidota > Ignavibacteria > SZUA-365 > JAADGX01 > JAADGX01. The sequence continues at coordinate 1,502 of JAADGX010000051.1, read as the reverse complement.
TTCTCCTGTTCGAACCCGCTTCCACCATCAACACCGGCAACATCCGTGACGCGCGAACCGTTGAGCAACCCGGGAGAATTATCGACCCCCGTGCGAGTAGCTGACGCCGCACTATGGTGTGGTACGTGTCTTGACGACGGAGAATACCGCATCGGTTTTTGCGATTTCGAGGGATGCGGAGAATTATTTTCCCCTGGATTCTGTTTACACGTGGAGAACGGACATCTTGTCCGCTGCCAGTTTAGTTCACCACGAAAAGGATCACCTTTGCAAACCCGAAAAGTACTGAAAGTCATAGAACCGCAGACGACCTCCGACGGGGCGGGCGTCCGTTTGAAACGCAGTATCGGCACACACACGCTCGACCACCTCGATCCGTTTCTGCTCTTCGACCACTTCGGATCGGACAACCCGGATGACTACATGGCCGGTTTTCCCCTGCACCCGCACCGCGGCATCGAGACCGTGACCTATATGATATCCGGGGCCGTCGATCATCGCGACAGCATAGGCAATGCCGGAACCATCGAGGATGGAGACATCCAGTGGATGACAGCGGGCCATGGAATCATGCACGAGGAAATGCCCAGCCGCAGCGAGGGCGTCATGGAAGGCTTCCAGCTCTGGGTAAACCTGCCCGCCCGATTGAAGATGACGGCTCCGCGTTACCGGAGTGTGCCTTCGGGCCAGATCCCCGAAACTGAAACGGAAGGTGGCGTTCGGACCCGCATAATCGCAGGCACGGCAAACGGCATGCGCGGAGCGGTTTCCGATATCGCAGCCGATCCTTCATACTTCGACGTTTCGATGCCGGCGGGTACAACGTTCGAACAACCGGCAGAACGCGGGCACTCGGTGTTCGCCTACGTTTTCGAGGGCGCGGCGCGGTTCGGGATGGACGAGAATCAAGCAGGTCACCACGTTCAGGCGACCCGGCTCGTGGTATTCGAGGACGGGGACGTGGTACGAGTGGAAACGGACGAAAAACCGGTCCGCTTTCTCCTCTTGTCCGGAAAACCCCTGGGGGAGCCGATTGCGCGTTATGGTCCCTTCGTGATGAACACCGAGGAGGAGATCTACCACACGCTCCAGGAAATTCGAAGCGGGAGTTTTCCCGCTCCTCCGTTCCCGGATGAAACCTGATGAAAACACGTCGTCTTTTGCCGGCGACCTCCGCGTTGCTCCTCGTGTTGCTCACTGGCGCATGCGATCAACCGAAAACGAGCCTGGAGAAAACAATCACCATGAATGAACAGAAAAGCAACGGAAATCCTCGACGGGATACTGCTGTCTTCGGAGGCGGGTGCTTCTGGTGCGTCGAAGCCGTGTTTCTCCGGCTCGAAGGGGTACACAGCGTGGAACCCGGTTACGCGGGAGGTACGGTGGACAATCCCACCTACGAACAGGTTTGCAGCGGAACCACCGGACACGCCGAGGTGTGCAGGATCATGTTCGATCCGGGAATCATCACTTACCCGGAACTCCTGGAGGCATTCTTCTCC
>JAADGX010000038.1 GCA_013152135.1 Chlorobiota bacterium | reverse complement strand
AGTCGGCGATGACGTTGCATACATCCTTGGCGAGATGCATGACTTCGATTTTGCCTCCACGGCCAAGGGGTGGATAAACCATCCCCACGCAGAAGTGGGCTTCGCCTTCGACAAGTTCATGCTCACGGTAATGGGCGAAGCGACGTTTATCACGAGTTTCAGACAATTCGCGGACGACGTCGAAGTGAGTTCCGACCGCAATTTCCTGAGCAGTTATTCCCTGGGTGTATTTATCGAGCAGCCGCTGTGGAAGGATAATTACGTAACCCTCGGCGCCAAGGCAACGTTCGCGAAATTCTATTACCCGGCCTGGGCGGCTTTTCCGACCTGGAACAGGTTCCACTTCATGCCGGAAGTAATTATAGGATTTATTCTATGAAGCACGTCAGTGTAATCCTCGCTGTAATACTGATGATTGTTTCTTCGTGTGAAACGGACGTCGATGTTGTCGTCCCCGAGTTTACCGACGGCAGCGCTCTCGACGGCGCCTACCCCATTCCGGATTCGATCAAGACCAGGTTGGAAGGAGTCTATACCGTTACGAAGGGCAAAGAGCAGTTCGGGCAGCAGGTCGTTTTGAAGTGGAACCGCAACAGGCTGTCGATCTTCGGCGCCAGGAAAGGTGTGTACATGATCCTTGACGGCGGCATCAAAGATTCGGCTCTGCTCTTCGAGGGAAAGTGGCGGTACGCGATAGGTACAGAAACCGGCCTCGGCCGGATTTCAATCGATTCTCAAAGCGGCGCTCGGAACCTTCTTCGGAATCTTCTTTCGGACGGGGCCTTCAGTTTGAACGGTTCCGTTGGAAACGAGTATGCGTGGACGAGTTTTCCCGTGACGTTTCGTTACAAGCGACCGTTCAGCGCGAAAGTGCGGAACAAGAAATTCTACATCATCGCCCATCGCGCCGGTGGCAGGAATTCCGACCACGTCGGCGCCGCGGAGAACAGTATCGAAATCGTTCCTTACGCGGAATACTTTGGCGCAAACGGCATCGAGATCGACGTGAAGCTCAGCAAAGACAATGTGCCGTTCATTTATCACGACACGTACATCAACCTGAGACTGACCGCCGACAGTCCGCTTTGGGGACGGATCGAGGATTTCAATCTCGAGCAATTGCAGTCGTTTGTTCGGCTTGTAAACGGTGAAAAGATACCGACATTAAAAGAAATGCTGGAATTCGTGCTAGAAGAGACGAATCTGGAATTCGTCTGGCTCGACATGAAATCCGAAAAGAACGCCATGCCCTATGTCATTCCGATTCAACAGGAGATACTGAAACGGGCGAAACAGATGGGACGAACGCTGGAAGTAATGGTGGGACTGCCCACGGATTTTGCGCGCGATAATTTCCTTCGGCACGCAGGATTTGAAAACGTACAAGCCCTGTGTGAATTGAACGTGAATGATGTCCGGCGTACACGCTCCAGGGTCTGGGCCCCGCGCTGGACGCTCGGTACGCAGCTTTCCCTGGTTCGAGAGATGCACGGCGAGGGGCGGAGGGTCTTTACCTGGACGCTTGACCAGATTAATTTTATTTCGGAATTCATCGAGCAGAGTGAATTCGATGGCATCCTGACGAATTACCCGACCATAGTAGCGTATTTTCACTATGCAAGATAGAAGACACCTGACGGCCATAATCTTCGTGTTTTTCTTCGCATCGATCACGGTCGACGGATTCGCGCAGGAGGATACGCCGCTCTATCGCGTCAACGTGAGCATCGGCAGCGGCTATTCCTACTATATCACATCGCTCGAAATGAACAGCATGAACAAGCACTCGTTCAATGCCACCGCGAAGATCATGTGGCAACCCGAACACCTGCTGCGTGTTGGAGTGGAATCGGGCTACCTTCCACTCTACACTCTTGAAAGAAAGAACTTCCGGTCGAAATCCGGGACGACGGATGTCACGTTATCGCTCGATGCCGTTCCCGTCATGCTGGTATTCGCGATGGAATTGTATCCCGGTTTCGAAGTCAGCGCGGGAATTGGCGGGATGATGCTCTATTCATCGATGGAATCGTTTGACAACAAGGTTGTGAGTTCGAGCTGGAGCAATGGGATGGCCTTTGCGCTGACCTGGCTTACTCCCATTGATGAAAACATACAGGTTGGCGGCGAAGTAAAATGGTACAACGTCGCGAAAATCGAGGACTCCGCGGTTGCCGTACAAGTGGCCCTGAAATACAACCTGCTCTCGTACTAGGGAAAACGTTTACAGTAAGGTATTATCCGTCCGGGCACCCGGGCAGGCAGATTCATGGCTTGTCGATTTCCGTGACTCTCGTCGGGGAAATGAGGGCCGTGGGTTACGCATTTCCGATTCGGGATTGCAATATTATTCGATCCTGTTATTTTAGGAGGCGTAATGCTCTCCCACCTTGACAACCACACAATCGACATCATCGTGTTCGCGATTGCCAACATGGTGAACATTCTCCTGGCCGTGATGTTTGTGTGCCGTGCGCAGGGCCGGGCGAAGGCCGAACAGTCCCTGGGCATGGCTTTTCTTGTCCTGGTCATACCTGTGTTCCTGGCCGCCGTCCGTAATTTCACCAGCGGTCGCAATTGGTGGACAGCCGTTCTTCCCGCGTTGCTCGTGCTGTTTGCTGTCGTCGAGCTGGTATTGGACTATGTTTTGAAATCGAATTTCCGTACCACCCCTTGGTTGTGGCCGTACATCGCGCTGTATTACCTTGCCCTTCTCGGTATGGTCGGATATTCCTTCCTCGTGGGAAGAACGTTCGGTTTCATCACCCTCTCCACCTACTTCCTGAATCTCTTCGCCACGTGGTATTCATACAGCAAGGCGGGTCATGGATGATAACGCGGGAGTGGATTATTCGAATAGATTCCAGATTCATTGCCAGGGACAACAAGGAAGGTGGTGACTATGAACCATCGATGGACGAATTTCTCACTTACCGCTCGTGGTGTCCGGTTTGTTCTGGTTTTGGTGGCCGTCTCGTTCATCGTCGTGTACGTGGCGCTGGCGTTGAGTCGCATTGCCTATCCATACGAGCTGGAGTGGATGGAAGGGGGAATCCTTGATCACGTGGCACGGTTGCTTTCGGGGAAGGGACTGTACATCGAACCGTCCCTGGAATTCACGCCTTTTGTTTACACACCGCTGTACTATTACATAAGCGCCGGGTTTGCCAAGGTCTTCGGCTCGGGCCTGTTCCCTCTCCGGTTGGTATCGTTCCTGGCGTCACTGGGAAGCATGGCGATCCTTTTCGCGTTCACCCGGAGAGAAACGGGCTCGGCGGTGCTGGGCATCCTTTCGGCGGGTCTTTTTGCCGCCGCCTTCAACATCACCGGGGCGTGGTATGACATCGCCCGCGTTGATTCTCTCTTTGTCCTGCTCCTTCTTTCAAGCGTGTACGTGTTTCGCCACGTCCCTTCCTTTTCCGGTTTGCTGCTGGCGGGAGTGCTCATGTCACTCTCTGTTCTGACCAAGCAGATCGCCCTCGTAGCTTGTTTAACCTTGAGCGTATACAGTGTCGCGTTCCTGCCGAGGAAAGTGCGGTTCGTTTTTCCGCTGGTCGTGGTGATCATAGTGGGATTGGCGACGCTGGTCCTGAACTGGAGCAGCAACGGTTGGTTCTGGTACTACGTATTCGAGCTTCCCCGACGGCATCCTGTAAGCATGGAAAAGCTGGTCGGGTTCTGGGTCAGGGATATAGGGATGTTGTCGATTGCATTCGGTATGTCCCTGGTGTACGTCATCTCGCTTGTCCGGGATGAGAAATGGAAAGACGCAGTGTTCTACGTCCTCCTGATGGCGGGTATGGTCGGTGCATCATGGATTTCGCGGTTGCATTCAGGAAATTACATCAATGTGCTCATTCCCGCCGTCGCCGTTATCGCTCTTGTCTTTCCCCTCGGCTTGCAGGTACTGCTGCCGGGTTACTTTTACCGGTCACGGGAAAGCAAACCGGCGCCGGGAAGGGAATTCGCTTTATCCGACTACCTCGTGGTTTTTCTCTGCGTCGCCCAGTTTCTGAGCCTGGCGTACGATCCCATGGATCAGGTGCCGACCTCGAAAGATCGCGCCGCAGGCGACGGCCTCGTACAGAAACTCACAAACATTGATGGGGAGGTGTTCATTCCCTTTCATGGGTACTTGGCCACTTTGTCCGGCAAGAAACCCTATGCCCATATAATGGCGCTCTCGGACGTGATACGAAGCAATGACAGAGCACAGGGGATGCATGTGATGAAGCAACTTGCGGACGCTTTTCGGAAGCAACGATTCAGCGCCGTCATTCTTGACGGAGAAGACAGACTGGGTATGGAACGAGAGGTGAAGCAATGGTATTTTCTGCAAGGACGAGTTTTTAACACGGACGATGTTTTTTATCCTGTAACCGGTGCGTTATGGCGTCCGGAATTTCTCTATCTTCCAAGAAAGAATTAATTCGCTGGATCGTATTATCCGGCGGAGGCAGAGCTGTCTCGGAATATTGTACAACGAAGCACGGGAATGTCATGATTCGAAAACGCGTAATGGTCTGGTGGCTGGTCATGGGCCTGGTGACGGCGATTGCTTTCATCATCCCCGCCGGCAAGCTCATCCTGTTGGTTATCGGCTGGTGGCTGGCCTGGCCGATCCTGTCGCGGGGCAGTCTTGTCCCCTACGTATCAGGTTCCATCTCGTTTTCCGAGTTCAAGCGGGAGTCGAACCGGATCATCAAGGGGCTGGTCGTTTTCGTTCTGGCCGTGACGGTGGTCGGAGTACTGATCATCACCCGCCCCGATCTGAAACCTTTCGTTCCATCCAGCACGTTGACCAATGCGATTGTTGCCGTGCAATTCGTCGTCGTGACGGTGCAGGCCGTGTATTTCTGGGTACGACAGCCCGAATGGCTCCTGAGAAAAGCGAAGGAAAACGCATGAAACATGAAAAACGGTTCAACGACGCCATCGGACGTCTACGCTCCTCCGAGCGCACCGAACTCCTGGAAGTTGAGCGGGTAATTAACTTGTGCCTGGAAGGAATAGCGCCGGTCAACGTTCTCGACGTGGGCACCGGCAGCGGCTTGTTCGCGGAGGCGTTCGCCCGGCGGGGCCTGGAGGTCACCGGCCTGGATCCCAATCTGGAAATGCTGGAAACCGCCCGCAGTTTTGTACCAGCCGGAACGTTCGTGGAAGGAACGGCCGAGGATATTCCGTTCCCGGACGATTCCTTCGATCTCGTGTACCTCGGTCACGTTTTGCACGAAACGGACGACACGCTGCTGGCGCTTCAGGAAGCACGGCGGGTTGCCCGCGTCCGGGTCGCGGTTCTCGAGTGGCCGTACCGCGAGGAGGAAACGGGTCCCCCGCCCGCGCACCGGTTGAAAGAAGAAACCGTCACGACGCTGGCCCGCGAAGCCGGCTTCAAACGCGTGGAGACCTTGCCTCTCTCGCACATGGTGCTGTTTCGGTTCGAGGATTGACGAATATTCGAATTGGCGGATTAACGAATAGCATGCGGTCTGGTTGAACTTGTAGGAGGGAACACCTGCCCCGGCCCTGATCCCGAATTGACGGATTGGCGAATTTGCGAATTGACTACGAACTCCTCTCCTTGACTCCCCTTCTCCTTGTCCCCTTG
>JAADGX010000300.1 GCA_013152135.1 Chlorobiota bacterium | reverse complement strand
CGTACGTTATACGAGGAAGCTTGCCAAGAGGAAATGTTTCCCCATTGAATTTGAAATCCTCGCCATAAATCCGGTGGGATTGCCTGTCGACCCGGTATACTGCGAAACGGAAATCTGCATCCCCAAGGCGGGGGATCCAAAGGTCAAATGCCAGATCATCGTCCCGGATAGTGTACATCTCAATGCGACAGAAACGGGTCTGGAGCCGAATCCGTTCGAGATCAAATACATCCTCTGGAACGAGGGGCGACAACCCTCCACTGTTACGCATGCCCAGTTGATGATGCCGATGAACATGGGGCTTTCTATTCAACAGCCTCCAAGTGGAACAATTCAAACATTGAATAGAACGCTGAAACCGGGTGATACGATTACTCTCAGTTGGACGATCATGGTATCGGTTTCCAAAGAGCGTAGGGTTCCGAACTTCCGCGTGGTCGCATACACGCTGGATGGACGGGATATCGAATGCAGTGAAGACGTGCCGATTTCACCACTATCCGTGGCGTTGTCATGTAAAGCCAGCGGACCGGATACATTGCGTTATAATCGATTAACCGATACATACTCGCCGAATCCCTTTATGGGAGTGTTCGAATTAATTAACGGCGGTGGATTATTCATGCGCGATGTTGAAGTATGTGTTCAATTACCACCGGAGTTTTCTTTCCGGAATACGAATCCAGCTCAGGATACCTGTGTGGTAATTCCACAGATTGCTTCTTTCAGATCAGAGACGGTCAAATGGGAATTAGTACTCAATGAGCGTCCTGTTGTTGGGAAAACTGTGCGGGTTGTTGTCAGGTATCATAGTCCAACGCTGGGCCCGGATTGGTTCGAATGCTATTTCGATGTTTACATCGAGCCGGTAATCGCACCAAAACTGGTGTGTATGCTAGACGCTCCGGATACGATCAGGTTCGAAGACACGGATTATGTTCCTTCGACCTTCACGGCAACGTTGCTCGCATGGAACGAAGGTTCCGGACCGGCGGACAGCGTGCGTGCGTACCTGATCCAGGACACGCGGTTCAACATCGTGGATCCGCGAGGCCCCAATCGGTATTTGAAGGATTTACTTCAGCCTGGTGACTCGGTCAGTGCCCGGTTCCTCGTCAAGGTGAACCCGCGTCAGGTTTCGGGTTACGATACGATTCGCGCGGTTGTCGTCGGTGTTGGGACGGCCCCGGCGGTATGCGAGTTCCCGATATGGGTGGAGAAGGAAGCCCGTCCGGTCTTCGACGTATCGTGCCAGGCGACACCGGATTCGCTGGTATTCGACGAAAACCTGAACGACTACGTTCCGAACCCGTTGCAGGTGACGATGATCGCGGTGAACGTGGGCGACACGTACGCGGACGACTGTAAGTTGGTGTTCGTGGGTCCGCCGCAATTCACGCCCGTGGGCCAGGATCCGGTGTTCGACGTGGGTCGGATGATCGTGGGCCAGAGCGTGACGCACACGTGGAACATGCGGGCGTTGCGCCGGACGACGAGCGGCGTGGACACGATGATCTTCCAGATCCAGGGTCAAGGAGGTATGGGAGAACGCATCGTGATCGGAGAGTGCCGGATACCGGTGTACGTGCCGGCGGCGCGAGCGGCGGAATACACGCTGACGTGCACGGCTCCGAATGCGTTGCAGTACGACAACGGGGTTTACATCCCGGATCCGTTTCTTTTGACGGTGGACGTGCTGAACTCGGGTGGAGCGGACGGCCGCGGATTGAAAGCGACGTTGCAACTTCCGAGCGGCGTGGAGTTGGCTGCGGGCGAGAGGGCGGTGAAAGTGCTGCCGGATGTTCAGTCGCAGGAGCGGACACAGGTGGTGTGGCGTTTGCGTGCGATAGCGCGAGACGACACGTCGTCGGTTCGTTTGTGCGTGACGGTGGTTGACACGTTGGGTCAGCGCGGGGAGTGCTGCACGGACGTGGTGATACCGAAGGCGGACCGGGCGCAGTTGGGCCTGGTATGCAGCGCGCCGCAGCGATTGGAAGTCGATCCGGAGAAAGGCGAGTACATCGGGAATCCGTTCACGGTGACGCTTGCGGTCGAGAACCAGGGAGCGTTGCAGTTGCGAAACGTGAAGGCGACGATACTCCCGCAGAGTTCGGAGGTCGTGATACTGGATCAGGTGGAGAAGCTTCTGGCGTTGTTCCTGGATCCGGGGGCGAAGGCTGGTCCGGTGGAATGGAAGGTGCAGGCGCAGCCGCGGACGCAGAGCGGCCCGATCGAGATACGCATCCGGGTGAGCGCGGACGGACTTGCGCCGAAGGAATGCGTGGTTCGGATCGAGATACCGGAGTTGGGTATGCCGTTGCTGGCGTGTACGTCGTGGACGGTACCGGCGGATACGCTGCACTTCGATCACAGCAAGGGTGCGTACGAGCGCGATCCGTTCGAGGTACGATTGAAGGTATGGAACGCGGGAAAGAGCCAGGCGCGGGCGGTGAAGGCGATGGTTCTTCCACCGACGGGCGTGACGCTGGCTCCTGGTGAGAGCGCGATCAAGGAGTTGACGCCGAACACGTTGAGCGTGAGCGACAGCGGATTTGTAAGCTGGATGTTCAAGCCGGTGCGGATGGACGAAGGCTACAACCGGCGATTCGTGTTCAACGTGGTATCGGATCGGGGGGCTCCGGCGATATGCGCGGTGACGCTGTTCATCCAGGGTGCGCCGAAGATCTCGACGCTGACGATTCCGCGTGACAACGTGGGTCGTTTCGGCGACAAGATCCAGGTTCCGGTGTACATCGACGAGACCATCGGCAAAGATATCCGAAGCTACCGGTTCCGCATCCAATACGATCCGACGGTGGTGCGTTTACTGGAGCCGATTTCGAAGGGATCGATGACCGAATACGGATGGATCGCCCCGAGAATGAAGCGTATCAGCGAGGGAGTGGTCGAGGTCGAAAGCTACACGACGGGTTCACCGATTCCGAAGGGCTCGGGAGTGTTCCTTTACCTGATTTTCGAAGGAGTCTTCGGAAACGGCCCGGATGAGTTGAAGTGGGCGCAGAGCGAGATCCACTTCCTCGAACAGACCATTAACGAGGGTGAGGTGATCACGTTCGCCGAAGACGGTCTAATCACCGTGAGTGGCGAATGCATCATCCCGCTGCAATCGGACGGTACCTATAATCTGGCTCAGAATCAGCCGAACCCGTTCAATCCCACCACCACGATCCAGTTTTCGGTGGCGGAAGATACGTACGTGCGGTTGACGGTGCATGATGCCCTGGGACGGGAAGTGCGCGTTCTTATCAACAGCTTCAAGGAGAAAGGCGCGTACTCGGTTCGATTCAACGCCAACGACTTGCCGAGCGGTGTCTACTTCTATAAACTGGAGACGAAAGCGTACTCCAAAATCCGGAAGATGATACTTGCCCGGTAACGGGTGGAAAGCGAATTTATATTCGTAGCCCCTGCGTGTAATCGATCACGTGTCGTACACGTGAAAATGCGAGGTGCTGGGGAAGCGCAACCACGGTGACGCGTGGTGCTTGTATCCTTCATGCGTTGATATGATGAACCATCCTTTTCTCTTTAATGAAAACCGCATACCGATGATTGCAGTCCTGGGCATGTTTGCGCTGGTGCTGCTATCATCAACACCTCTTTCCGCGCAGCCCGTGCTCGAAATCAATCGCGTGAACAGCTTCAATTTCCCCGAAGTGCGGGTCTTCTTTTCCGTGACCTGCAACGGAGTGCCACGATACGATCTCAAGAAAGAAAACATCACTTTGATAGAAAACGGGCAAATTATTACGGATTTCGATATCATTTGTCCCGATCCCAACGGTACCTGTTGCATGAGTGTCGCCCTGGTTTTTGATCGCAGTTCAAGCATGACGCCGCAGAAAATGCTTCAATCCAAGACCGCGGGGAAAGCATTCGTCGATCTCATGGACGATCAGTGCGACCAGGCTACGGTTGTCAGTTTCTCGAGTGATGTTTCCGTCGATATGTCTATGACGAGCGATAAGCTTGCATTGAAAGGCGCGATTGATGGCCTTACACCTAACGGCATGACGGCGATGTGGGACGGAGCCGGGAAGGGCCTGGAGGAGGTCGTCAAGAAAGGCATGAATCCCTGTAAGGCCGTGATTCTGCTTACGGATGGACAGGAAAATTCCAGCACGATTTATGATTTTCTCCAGGTAATTGCCCTGGCAAAAGCGAACAACATCCGTGTCTTTACCATTGGGTTGGGGTCGGACGCCGACGAGTATCCCCTTCAACTCCTAGCCCAGGAGACGGGGGGAAAGTATTACAGTTCACCTACCGGCGATGATTTGGAGGCGATTTACAAGGATATTCATACAACCATCAGCCATCGTTTTCTGGAATGCGAAATCATATACCGGTCGGATTGCCCGGATGGAACGGAGCGCACGATTGAATTAACGGTAGGACTTCCCGAATCGCTGGCGGGATGTCCCGGGTACGATACGAAGATCACAACGTACAAAACCCCGCGTGATCCCTCCCAGTTCAAACCCGTTCGACTTTCACTGGGTAAAGTTACGGTCGTCCGGGGTGAAAACGTGGACGTCCCTTTGACCCTCGAAGATGACGTGAACGATATCTTTAACACGGCCGAATTCAAAGTTCTATTCGATGGCGGGTGCTGCCGGTTCCTTGGAATTACTACGGACGGCTATCTCCTTGACGGCGTGACTATCGAGTGGTACGCGATACCTGGTGGCATCCAGTTCAGAATCCTCAGTCCGAAACCGATTAACGGCAAGGGTGTTCTCGCCATGCTGCGGTTCACCGCGTTCGATCGTGATTGTGATCTTTACATTCAGGACTGGATATTCGCCCGCGGCTGTCTGAAACCGGTTCTTCAAGCCGGAAAACTGATAATCGCCAAGCTCCCCGAAGTGAATTGTTCGCTGAAAATACCTGTTCCCCCTGTATGGGATCCTGCGACCACGCAGTATTCCCCGGATCCGTTCGAAGTACGTCTCGAACTTTTCAACTATGGCAATCTCGAAGCAAAGAATGTCCAGGTGACACTTATTGTGGATCCCCGGGATTTTGAACTTATTAAGCCGCGGAGCACTTCACAGCCCGGGAACCCCGTCAATATTGCCGCGGATGGCGGTCGGTCGGTAGCAAGCTGGTTGCTGAGTGTGCGCAAGCGAAACAAGGGTGACTCCGTCCGCATTTGTATGGAAGCGCGATTTGATAACCACCTGCCGTTGCAGTGTTGTAAGAAAATTTGGATACCCCCCACCGGTCCCATACTGGAGTGCTTGCTTAACGCCCCTGAGATAAAAGTAAACACGGCGACGTTCAGGTACGAACCCATGCCGTTTACGCTCGACCTCGTTGTGCGAAATGAGGGTGGTGAGAAGACGGATGATGTGTATGCTACGGTTAATCTCGTACCCGACTTGAGGCTTGTTGCAGAACCGGGCAACCAACCGATCAAGAAACTCTTTCCAGCACAATTAAAACCCGGTGAACAAGGAAGGGCGAGCTGGCGGATTACCCACCCGGCCTCGCCGGATTTGAAGACGTACAAAATCGAGGTGTGGGTCAGAACGAAAGGCGCGGATTCAACTAAATGCGAAATTGAGATTACCATTCCTACCATGCCTGG
>JAADGX010000131.1 GCA_013152135.1 Chlorobiota bacterium | reverse complement strand
TATTTTAAGTGAAAAGGCAATTGCCAGTATTGCGTGGACTCTTTTTCATGCCTCTTTAAATACAATTGCATATCTTCTTTATGTTGTAGCCTTCATATGCCAATACCGTCTTCAGAAATATGGCTGGCGATAATTAGCGTCACCATCGTCCTGCTCATCCTCGTTGTAGGGATTTTCTTCATTTTTTTCCTCCAACAGCGGAAAATACTCACCATTCAGCAGCGTAACCTGGAGAAGCTCACGGAGAGTGAACAGCGGTATCGCAGGCTGGTCAAGTTTTCTCCGATTCCCATGGCTGTTATCATCGACGGCTACTTTGTTTATGTAAACGATGCATGGACCCGTTTGCTTGCTGCCATCAGTCCCGAGGAATTGCTGGAGCAGCCGCTCTCGCAGTTCAACCATCCCAACTACGTCGAAGAAGCACAAGAACGATTGCGTTTGGTGTTGGAGGAGAAGAAAGAATTTACGTTCATCGAAGAAAAGATGGTTCGGCGGGATGGCCAGATTATCGATGCGGAAGTAACGGCGATCCCGATTATCTACGACGGGAAGGAAGCCGTCCAGATTGTTGCCATTGATATCACCGAACGGAAGAAGACCGAGGCGGCCTTGATTGCCGCCAAGGAGAGGGCGGAACAGTCCGACAAGTTGAAGGATGCGTTCATCGCGAATATTTCGCATGAAATTCGAACCCCTCTCAACGTCATCATGGGATACAGCAACCTGATTCGTAGCGAATTTGAAGACCGGATTGCCGAAGACGAGGAGATCTTCTTCGAGAGTATCAAGGCGGGCGGCGATCGCTTGATGAGAACCGTCGAACACATCCTGAACATCTCAAGTATCCAGGTCGGGACGTTCGAATTGCGCCCGGAATTGATCGAAGTGAATTCCAGGATACAACGTTTCGTCAACGATATGCGTCCCCTCGCGGACGCCAAGAACCTCGTGCTGGAATTTGATTCGGAGTTGCCGAGCGCTGTAATAAACGTTGACCCTTACTGTTTCGACCAGGCCCTTACCAACCTGATGGATAATGCCATCAAGTTCACGCATGAAGGCGGAGTCAAGGTTACAGTGTACAAGGAAGACCAGCGTATATGCATCGACGTCACGGATACGGGGATCGGAATATCGGCCGAGTACCTGCCGAAGGTCTTCAGCACGTTTTCCCAGGAGGTCACCGGGTATACTCGACCGTTTGAAGGGTTGGGCCTCGGCCTGGCGCTCACGAAGCGTTACGTGGAAATGAACTCCGGTATGGTAACCGTAAAGAGCCGCAAGGGGAAGGGCACTACGTTCACCATGCAGTTCCTGGCCGAGAAGGTCGAGTCCGAAGATGATCAAGACCGGCATGTGCAGGTTACTTCGCTTGAAGAACCGCCGGAACCCGTGCACGTCGAGGGGAAAATGGTCCTGGTCGTGGAAGATGATGACCAGACGCAACAGTACATGGACGTCGTGTTGTCAAAGGAATACGGTATCATGACGGCGGATAATACGATGACCGCCTGGCAGTTGATCGAGCGGTATAATTTCGATCTCATCTTGATGGATCTTTCGTTGCGAGGCGATGAAGATGGCCTTGATTTAACGCGGAAGGTACGGGCGGATGAACGTTTTGCCGAGATACCGATTATTGCTCTCACGGCGCACGCCTTCCCCGAAGATAAAAAGCGCAGCCTCGAGGCCGGGTGCAACGCGTATCTCTCGAAACCGTTTCAGCTGGAAGAGCTGAAGCGATTGATGAACGAGTTGCTCTCTCCCGCTACATAGGTTCTCTCCGTACAATAGTTCAGGATTACGCTGCCGCGCGATAACAGCGGTGAAGAGCTATTCTCGATCCGTATTATCAGGGAAGGCGGAACGCGATGTCCGTGACAGCGGGCGCGAAAAATTCCTGGAAGAACTCGTAGAAGATTTTGTTTCCGGCGGATTTAAGCACTCCGCTTTTCTCGATGACTTCCTGGTACGTGACGTAGCAATTCAGGGCATTGCGCATTTTTTCGATATCGTCTTCATTCACTGTTTCGATACAGTCGATAAGCTCGGGGGGGGAGGCGTGAAGTCTGAACTTGCCCGTGTTTTTCCTGACGGAATCGAGATTGAGCGTGATGAAAGCGAGGCGGCGCAGGTAATCGGCACCTTCCGCCTTCATGTCGGCAAACACGCGCTTGACGACAGCGTGTGTAACGAGGTGATCGTGGAACCCGCTGATGCCGTGTACGGGGTAGGTGATGATGATCTGGGGCTGGATGATTTCTATTTCCTTGATAATATCCCATTCGATCTCACGCGGGTCCATCTCTTTCAACCCGCTGTCCGGCATATCGAGGACCGTCATCCCGGCAAGGTCAAGAACCTTCTGCACTTCCAGCATTTCCGCGTACCGGACCTTGCCCATCTCTTCGACGGAGTACCCGTACTTTTCACGTTGCCGTGTGGCGCCGCCCCGCGTCAACGTCAGGAGATGGACTTCATATCCCTGCCGGACATGCCTTGATATGGCGCGGGCCGGTCCAAACGATTCATCATCGGGATGAGGGAAAATGTACAGGAGTTTCATGGTGTGCTTGTACGAAATAAAAATGAACCCGTATACAATATTGAAATAATGTAATCATCGCTACGGGATCGTGCAACGGGCTTATCATGGATTAAGAGATAGGTTCGTGTCGAAGGGACGGTAGATACATCCGGTTATCAAAATCAATCCCGTGTTTTTCCGACGCCGTCCGCGGAATTCGTCGACGTGCCTTGCAGTATAATCTCCGCTGCCTTTTTTGATGCTCCTGGCGCTCCAAGGATCGATTTCACTTTCCGGAGTTCTTCTACGGTATCCTGGTACAACTTTTCGTTGGTGAAATACGGTGCGACGGCTTGCACGAGGTTTTCTGATGTGAGTTGAAACTGGATGATTTCGGGTGCGACCTGTTTTCCCGCCAGTATGTTCACCATGCCGATGTGTCGGACGTTGATGATCCGCTTGCCGATGAGATACGTGAGCAGGTTTGTTTTGTACGCAACGACCATGGGCGTCAGGTAAAACGCCGTCTCGACCGTGGCCGTGCCCGAAGCTACGATAGCAGCATGCGCATGTTCCAGCAGGCTGTGGGTGTCGTCTTCGATGATGCAAATGCCAGGGTACGTCTTGAGGATATCATCATACAAGCTCCGGGGAACAGCGGGTGTCCCGGCGACGATCACGGTGCATCCGTGGACTTCCTTGAGCTTCATGGCCGCTTTGGCGAAGACGGGGAGGTGCCGTTCTATCTCCTGGCGCCTGCTCCCCGGAAGAAGTGCCAACAGGGCGTGGTCCTCAAGCTGATGAGACCTGATAAAATCGGCGCGGGACGAACCGGTCGCCAGCGTTTCCACGATGGGGTGGCCGACGAAGGTAGCCGGTATCCCTGCCTGGGTGTACAACGCTTCTTCGAACGGGAACACCACGATCATGTGGTCGACAAACTCCTTCATCTTTTCCACGCGGGATGATCCCCACGCCCATACCTGGGGACTGATGTAATAAACGACGCGGATCCCGCGCTCCTTTACACGACGAGCGAAGCGTAGATTGAAACCGGGGTAGTCGATGAGTACGACGGTATCCGGCCGGGATTCGTCGAGTGAATCGACGCAACGGCTCATGACCTTGCGGATAAAGGGCAGGTGACGAATGATCTCGATGAATCCCATGAACGCCAACTCGCGCACGTGGAACAGGAGTGCGACTCCCGCGGCTTCCATGCGGTCACCCCCGATGCCGAAAAGTCGCACACCGGGATCGCGTTCTCGCAGCGCAAGGGCCAGCAGGGCGCCGTAGTTCTCGCCGGATTGCTCTCCGGCCACGATCATGATGGTGCGTCCGGTCATGTCAGCGGACGAAGTACATTACAACGATGATCAGGCTGACGGCGCCGATGGCCTGCAGGGTCCGGGCTTCAGAGCGAAACGCTCCGCGCCAGTCGTTGGTTTGTTGATGAGGAGATACGTACGGCGAGAGACGAGGAAAAAACGCAGGCACGCGCTTTCGATATTGCCGGTACTCTTCGCCGAATGTCTGCTCCAGGAATCGTTCTTCCTCCTTGACGATCAGGTAGTATTGGACGAGAAACCAAATCACTGCCGCGAGAGGCAACCAAGGCCACCATGCCCAGGACATTACACCAAGGCCGGTGTAGATGATGATGTTCCCGAGATAGAGGGGGTTTCGTACGAAGGCGAACGGTCCCGATGTAACGAGCCTTGAAGCTCCCACGTCCCCGGTGGTACGGGTTTCAACTCCCGCGTACGACACACCCCACGCGCGGAGTCCCTCGCCCAGGCACACCAGGAGCAAGCCGAGGAGGATGCCGGGCGGGTTGGGATCGGCGAACCAAAGCATCAGGATGAGCCAGGGGACAGGTGTGTAGCTCCTGTTCCGGAAGAGGAATTTTGAAATTTTCTGGAGGTTATCGGGCATGGTATTGGAACGTCGGTCGTCTTCGTGGTCAATTCGTTATTCAAGTATAGGTATCAACGAGATAAATTGAAAAGCGCATGAAATGAAACTTGTCGGCGATTCGGCGAAGGGAATTCTCATGCTGTTGAAATTTCTTGTACATTTGTCTATCATATTGAAGTTTTGTTTCATCAAGCCTGGTAACCCGTGAGCAAATCGTCCAAGAAAACATTCCGACCCAAGCGACTCATCTTCGAAGGGCGAAGTAAGAAAATTTTTGAAACCGATGAGGAGGATGTTGTCGTCCTCGAATCGAAGGCGCGTTTTCCCGACGAGGACAAGAACGCTGACGTTTTCAGCAAGGCCAAACTGAACACGGAAATCACGTCGCACATCTTTTCCTACCTTCATAGTTATCGGATCCCGAATCATTTCATCCAGACGGTCGGCGACAACAAGTTCGCCGCTAAACGTCTGGACATGATTCCCCTTGGTATCGTCATCCGCAATATCGCCGCTGGTTCGATTTGTCAGCGCTACGGTCTGAGCGAGGGCAGGGAGCTCGATTTTCCCATCATCGAGATGTATTACAAGAACGGCCAGTTGGGTAATCCCATGGTATCGGAATCGCACGTGTTCGCACTCGGGCTGGCTACGCCGGACGAGGTTCGGGCCGCGGTTCGCCTGGGGACCAAAACCAACGCCGTTTTGCGCTCTTTCGCCGAACGCCGAAAACTTCTCCTCGCCGACATCTGGATGGAGTTCGGCCGCGCCGGTGATGAAATCATCCTGGGCAATGACATTACACCCGATTCCTGTCGCCTGATCGATTCGGAGAGCAAAGAATTGTTCGACAGTTCGCGGTACCGCCTCGGGGTGGGAGACTATCGCGAGGAATACGAGCGCTTGCATTCACGACTTATCTCTTGAACGATTCCGGATATGCTTACAAAATATGGCACTGATGTCGCCATCCCTTTGATCATCGGCGCTGTGGTGGTGATGATCGCGGGATGGTTCATACCCAACCTGGTGTTTCGTGGCGTGGTCATGGTGGCCGGGGGGCTTCTGCTGGCGTTTACCTTGAACTTTTTCCGCGACCCGGACCGGCAAACGCCGGAAGTCGAGGGAGGAATCATTGCGCCCGCGGATGGAAAGATCGTGCTCATCAAGGAGGTGGATGAACCTGATCGGGGGGAAAGCCATGCAGGTCAGTATCTTTATGTCGCCGCTGGATGTGCACGTGAACAGGATCCCCGTTTCTGGAAGAGTAGAGTATTTTCGTTATATTAAAGGCGAATATGTTGTGGCGTTTGATGATAAATCATCAAGCAGGAACGAGCGTACGGAAATCGGTATAGATCAAGGTCGATTCAAAGTTTTGTTCAAGCAAATTGCCGGGTTTGTGGCCCGCCGCATTGTATGTCCCTTGCAAGTGGGTGATTCCGTTCGTGTGGGCGAGCGATTCGGGATGATCAAATTCGGATCGCGAGTGGACGTGTTGATGCCGTTGACGACGGAAATCAGAGTCGGAATGAACCAGCGCACGCGCGCCGGGGAAACGGTTCTGGGCGTGGTGCCGGAATAGAAAATTCAGGACACATCGTGCAACGCATGAAAATAAGGGTGAGTCGCTCGGTTCTACCGAGTCTGTTTACCATCATGAACCTGTTTTTCGGGTTCCTGTCCATCATATACGCTTTTCGGAACGAACCGGTTATGGCCGCCTGGTACATCGTGTTCGGAGCCGTTTTCGACGCGTTAGATGGTGTCATGGCTCGCCTGACCAAGTCATCCAGCGAATTCGGAGTGGAACTTGATTCCCTGTGCGACGCCGTGACGTTCGGTGCCGCTCCGTCGTTCCTGATCTACTCGATGCTCTACCCGCGATTCGAGGTCTTTGGCATCCTGGTGGCCTCCATGCCTTTGATTTTCGGCGTTCTGCGGCTGGCAAGGTTCAACGTCCAATTGACGGGTTTCAACAAGGATCATTTCCACGGCGTTCCAACGCCCATTTCGGCCTTGGTCTTTGCCTCGTTCGTGTTCTTTTTCGATCCGCTCGCCTTGACCGAGCTCCAGTTGTACATGCTGGTTGCCTTGACCATCACGATTTCGTTCCTCATGGTAAGCACGATCTGGTTTCCGGTTCTTCCCAAACCGACGAAACGCGACTTGCGTGAACACCCGGTCGTAACGGTGATTTTTTACTCCGGCGTCGTCGTTGCGGCGATCACCAAGGGGAAATGGCTTTTCCCGGCGGCAGTAGGAGCGATTCTGTTGACCGCGGGAATCTCGCTCTGGAAATTCGTGGCGAGAGTGTTTCGAAAAACAGAGGACGAAGAAGATGAAGACGCCGAACCGGTAACCGCAAATCATTCGTGAGAAAAACAATGCCCGTTTTTACTGCCCGCATAATCGTTACATTGCGTTCCTCCATTCTCGATCCGGAAGGGGCCGCGATTGAACATGCTCTGCACGAGTTGGCTTTTTCCGCCTGCACCGATGTTCGGGTTGGAAAGTACGTTACCATGAATGTCGAAGCGGAATCGGAAGAGAACGCTCGAATAATCGTTGACCAGGCTTGCCGGAAGCTCCTCGCCAACCAGGTCATGGAAGATTTCACTTTCACTTTAGAAAAAGCGCATCACGAACCAGCATGAAATTCGGAATCGTTGTTTTCCCGGGCTCCAATTGCGACCACGATGCCTACCACGTGGCCAAGCACGTGGCAGGGCAGGAGGCCGTGTTTCTCTGGCATAAATCGACGGACCTCGAAGGCGTGGACGCAATTATTCTGCCGGGGGGATTTTCCTACGGCGACTACTTGCGGGCCGGAGCGATCGCGCGTTTTTCTCCAATCATGAAGGAAGTCGTGCGGTTCGCCAGGTCTGGAGGACCGGTGCTGGGTATTTGCAACGGTTTCCAGATCCTTCTCGAGGCGGGGTTGTTACCCGGCGCCTTGCTGAGAAACGAGTCATTGAATTTTGTCTGCAAGTACGTGCATATCAGGGTTGAAAACACGGATTCGATTTTTACCCGAAGTTTGTTCAAGGGGCAGATCCTCCGTATTCCCGTCGCACATGGAGAAGGAAATTACTACGCGGACGAAAAGACCATCCAGGATCTGGAGAAGAAAAATCTCGTCGTGTTCCGCTATTCGACCGATGCGGGCGAAATCACGCATGCATGTAATCCCAATGGATCCGTAAACAACATTGCAGGTATCACCCATCCGACGTTAAACGTGTTGGGGATGATGCCGCACCCCGAACGCTGTGCGGAAGATGTTCTCGGATCACGTGACGGTTTAGGAATATTTCAATCACTTATCAGATGGTATAGAAGCAGTGCTGCAAACGCAGCCAAGGAGGAAGAATGTTTGGAAATATAGGGACACCTGAAATCCTTATCATCCTGTTGATCATCTTGGTGTTTTTTGGGGCCAAGAAGATTCCGGAACTTGCCCAGGGCCTTGGAAAGGGCATCAGGGAATTCCGGAAAGCCGCAAAAGATATCCAGGAAGACATTGCCGAAGAGAAAAAGGAAGACAAGAAAGAGGAAAACAAGTAACGGCGGTTGCCATTCCCGCGTTTCATTACTCCTTGCGAGAAGACCGGCCGTGAGTATCCCATCCGAAGCCTTGTGACGCCGTGGATGCTACTACCCCTTACGCGTTCACGCACGAACAACTCTCCCGGGGTGAGATTACCGTTGTTGACGTAGTTACCCAGTGTCTCGCACGCATACGCGCGCGTAAAGATCTCAATGCTTTCATCGAAGTGTTTGATGACGAGGCGATTGCGTTCGCACAAACCGTTGATCAGAAAATCAGGAATGGTCGCGCAGGTGAACTCGCGGGTATGGTCGTCGCGGTCAAGGACAATATCTGCGTGCGCGGGCATGGCACCACGTGCGCTTCCCGGATGCTTGAGCAGTACATTCCACTATACAACGCCACCGCCGTCGAGCGCCTGATCGCGGCGGACGCGATCATCATCGGTAAGACAAATCTCGACGAATTCGCCATGGGGTCGTCCAGCGAACGATCCATCTACGGGCCGGTACTGCATCCGCGCGATCCTTCACGGGTGCCGGGTGGTTCCAGTGGCGGGTCGGCTGTTGCCGTCGCCACGGGAATGGCGCACGCCGCCCTCGGTTCGGACACCGGGGGAAGCATACGGCTGCCGGCGGCTTTCTGTGGTGTCACGGGACTGAAACCGTCGTACGGGAGGGTATCGCGTTACGGACTCGTGGCCTTTGCGCCTTCGTGCGATCAGATCGGACCCCTTGCCGGGAACGTGGAAGATATCACCCGAGTGCTGCGGGTCATAAGCGGGAGAGACC